>NZ_DATHKG010000084.1:0-52874 GCF_035489435.1 Flavitalea sp. | reverse complement strand
GTATGGTTCGGAATGTAAAGAAAGCTAGAAACGGAGACATTTTGATTGCTTCTTATTTGGGCGTGTTTCGATACGATGGAACATTTTTTACCAATCTAACAAGTAAAATAATTTCGCCACGCTTCTCTAGCTTCTGGGATGTTTTGGAAGATCGAAAAGGAAATCTTTGGTTCGCTTCCCAAGGCTCGGGTGTTTATCATTACAATGGGAAATCCTTTCAGCATTTTACAACCAAGGATGGGCTTGCCAATAACCAAAATCTTCATATTTATGAAGATAAAACCGGTAATATTTGGTTCGGAGCAAGCCGTTACGATGGGAAATCGTTTCGAAATTTTACCACAAAAGATGGATTTCCAAGTAACAGTATTCGTTTACTCCTTGAAGACAAAACCGGCAAGCTTTGGTTTGGTGCACAAGGAGAAAACTTGTTCGTTTATGATAGGGAAACATTTACCGTATTAAAAAACAAAGATGGAGAAGCGTTTAAAAACGTTTGGTCAATAATCGAAGATAAAAAAGGAAGCATTTGGTTCGGTGACAACAAAGGTCTTTGGCGCTATGACGGCAATACTTTCACTAAGGTATCACAGAGGGGTGCTTATGGTATAGTCCAGGATAAAAAAGGTAACATCTGGACTACTGGTGTGGTAAATCCTAATGGGAACGTATGGGCACTTTCCCGTTATGATGCAAAGTCCTTGTACGATAAAATGCCCACTGTAACAGAAATTAAGTCAGGACGGACAATGGATTTTTTGGGGATCTTGGAAGCTAATGATGGAAGTATTTGGTTTGGATCTGGGGGCGGAGTGCATCGTTATGATGGAAAGACATTTACAGACTTTAAAAGTGCAGC
Organism: Flavitalea sp.; assembly: GCF_035489435.1. Lineage (NCBI taxonomy): Bacteria > Pseudomonadati > Bacteroidota > Chitinophagia > Chitinophagales > Chitinophagaceae > Flavitalea > Flavitalea sp. The sequence continues at coordinate 52,015 of NZ_DATHKG010000084.1, read as the reverse complement.
CGGTCAGCAATAACTCGTATTGCTGATTTTAAAATCATTTGACAATTATCATTAATCAACATCATTTCTTTAGTATGAATATCAAGCCATCGATAACTTTCTTACTTTGAATTATTGCTCCTTTTTTCTTTGGTTGCGGTAGGCCTATAAGAAAGGAAAATAAAAATAATTCATCGGCAAGCTCCTTATCCTTACATGTTGGGAATGAAAAATATTTTATGATAGATACGAAAGAAACCGTTGTGACATGGAAAGGATCCTACTTGTCGATGGGGGAAAATATAGGGTACGTCTATATATCAAGAGGTGAATGGATGATTGAGAAAGGTCAACTAGTGGGTGGCACAGTTGAAGTCGACATGAAATACCATTGAAGATAAAAACCATGGGAGCGATAATGAAATGGTTAATTGCTTAGAAAATCCTGATTTTTTTGATGTTAAAAAATTTCCTTTTTCTACCATTTCCATTACCAAGGTCAAATCAATGAATTTTGAGTATAGGGAAATTACCGGGAATTTAACCATCAAAGATATTACACCCAGTTACTTTTCCAGTCAAAATGGAAGTTAAGGAAAGGATTTTCGAAGCGAATGGTAAACTGGTCATTGATCGAACAAAAGGGGATGTCCGCTATGGATCAGGGATGTTCTATGATAATGTAGCTAATGACATTATTTCGGATTCCACTGAATTACATATAAAGATTGTAGGAAAGAAATAGACATCAGAATCCATAAAATGATATTAACTAAATCAGATCATGTTATTTGTATTCCGGTACAAGAGCTGTGAGGTTTTATTATTCTTATTAATCAAAAAAATAAAATGATAAAATACTTTCCCATCTATACTTTGTTCTGGGTGCTAGTGTTCCACACTTCCTGTGGACAAAACCAAACTGAACCCCATAAAGATAATATCAATTACAGTATCAAAGACACAGTTACTTCCTACGCGCCTGACCGAATAGTTCGTAATTTAAAAAAAGGCAGCAATGGTGCCATTTTGTTTACTTCGTCAGGTGTTTTCCGATAAGGGGGAGCAAGCCGTTATGACGGGAAATCTTTTCGAAATTTAACAACGAAAGATGGACTGCCGCGTATTGATGGTAGCGCTATCATGGAAGACAAAACTGGCAAACTATGGATTGCCACAGGAGACGGGCCTGGTTTTTATGATGGAAAAACATTTACCGTTTTAAAAGACAAAGATGGCAAATCATTTGGAGTCGTTTCGTCAATAATCGAAGATAAACAAGGTAATATTTGGTTTGGTGTCAAGGGTGGGCGTGGAAACGGTCTTTGGCGCTATGACGGCAGTACCTTTACAAACGTATCACAGGGAGGTGTTTATGCTATGGCCGAAGATAAAAACGGAAACATCTGGACTACTGGTGAAGTAAATTCTGGTGGGGGTATCTGGGCAGTTTCCCGTTATGATCAAAAGTCCTTGTGCAATAAAAAGCCCACTGTAACCGAAATTATGTCAAGAGGGCCAGCATTAATAGCAATTTTGGAAGCTAGCGATGGAAGTATTTGGATTGGCGCATCTGATGGAGTGTATCGTTATGATGGAAAGACCATCACTGACTTTAGAAGAAAAGCGGATCAGAAGTAAGGTGTATTGCTGATTTTAAAATCAATGGTTAATTATAATTAATCAATATCATTTCTGTAGTTTGAGTAACAAGCCATTGGCCACGTACTTCATATTAATTATTGCCCTACGCCTCGGTGCGTGTCTTCACGCACCGAAATTTTCGAAGCCGGTGTGTATTGGTTCGTGAAGACACCAACCAAGACGAAGTTTTTATTGACAAAGCTTAAATTTTTATTTACAAGCCAAATTCCTCAAGCCGAAAAATATCAAAGTAGATTCACTAAATCAAGTCAGATAGGATATGATAAATAAAAAAAACATCTATAACCCGGAGGTTCCAGAAACCCCGGCAAAAAATCCAGCAATGAAATACATTTTTATAGCTGTTCTGCTTATAGCGGCTGCAGGTATCCGGTGTTCGCAAAGCAACACGAAGACATCAGAAAAAGCAACCGCGGTTAATTCTGATTCTGTCATGACGACCGAGGCAACTGGAAATGGCATTGAGCCGGATATGGTAACGGTACAGGGCGGCAGGTTTGCTATGGGCGGCAATGAGAATAAAAATGAAATGCCTATACATAATGTTACGCTAAGTAGTTTTAAAATAGCTAAGTATGAAACTACGCAAGCACTATGGCAAAAGGTTATGGGCAGCAATCCTTTGTATCATAAAGGCTGTATGGATTGCCCGGTAAACGCTGTAGGCTGGGATGATGTACAGACATTTATTAAAAAGTTGAATACCCTATGCGGTAAGAACTATCGCCTGCCCACAGAAGCTGAATGGGAGTATGCTGCAAGAGGCGGTACAAAGAGCAAGAAATTTGAATATGCAGGTAGTAATGATATCAATGCGGTGGCCTGGACTTCTGTCAACAGCGGATCAAATATACTTCCTGTTGGACAAAAAGAGGCCAATGAATTGGGATTGTATGATATGTCGGGCAATGTATTTGAATGGTGCAACGATTGGTATGATGAAAACTATTATGGTAAAAGTCCGGAAAATGATCCGAAGGGCCCTGCAACAGGGCCGCATCGTGTTATCCGCGGCGGTAGCGGTAACTCGGCCATCGAACCCGCTATATGCCGCGTAGCCTATCGCATCCCCGTCCTGTGGGGCAACGGCAGTATCGGTTTCCGGCTCGCTTCTTCCCTTTAGTATACCGAATATCTTTGAGCTAAAATAAAAAAAGAGGTTTGCTTAAAGAGGCCGGGAGGTCTCAAACGCTTCTGGTAGATAAAGAATTTCCTCATCAGGGTCAATAAACCGTTTGATCAACCAGGGACAAACTAACGGTCAATTTTAGGACACCCACGGGTGATCCATTTCATAGTTAACAATCTAACTTCTTTAATAAACCCGTGACAATATTTCCATCGCCGCATCTTTCGCATGTACAGCTTCTGCGAACAGTTTCTTGTAAAAATAAAATAAAGCCAGATTATATCTGGGAAGGTCCAAAAAAAGGAAATCATTATTTTTGTGAGAGAAATAGAAATCCGGATTGTGCGTCTTAAAGATGACAAGAGAATGAAGATTTTTTTGTTTTGACTTAACTGTAATTCTTGCAAGCGCCTCGCGGATATTTTTTGTAGCGCTCCTTGGAGAATACTCTATGTTCGGATCGAGAACAGATAGAGAATAATCTGTCAGAAAGTCAATGGGTCCCTTCCCTTTCAATACGGAAAATTTTGTCATTAAACTAAATGCCTGGTATTTATAGTCGAGAATTTCTAGCCAGCGAATAATATCTTCGGTTTCTTCTTCATTGAAAAAACGACCCATTTTTTGATGACCCAAAAACAATTTTTGAACCCTCTTTTCCAATTCACTTAGCAGATCATTATTACAAGTTGCACAAACTGGGATAGTAGAACTAATATATTTATGCGACAAATTGTTTATTTGTGTCGTAAAGAACCGGTGAGGATTTTTTTCAAATACCCACTTAGGGAGGACGTGTTCTTCAGTTATATCTTTATCAACAGCGCAAAATAAACATATGGGTCTGGACGGCTTAGCTTTTGCTTTGCCTTTCTCCCGTGTGACGTAGTTATCATAAAGATGGTGATTTATGGTTTGCAGATTGCGTCTTGCGTTAATTCTTATCGTTTGGAAAACGATCACGTTTTAGGATTTAGTTTGCATTGTGGAGAATCTCAATTTCATTTTAATTGTCTGGCAAAATACCAAACTACGATCGAACATTTGTTAGGATTTTTTGGCGCGTAAGTACTTTACTTCGGAATTAATGGATCTTGACCCATTGGGGTATCTCCGTGACCATAAGCAGATTTTATTTTTCAGATGTTCCTTGATCTACTTTTTCTTTTGACTTTGCATGTTGGTAATAGACATAAATGGCGACCGCTACAAAAATTCCTCCAATAACATAAATTGTCCATTTCACTGAATTGGTTTTCGCATATGTGAAAGATACAGGTTTCTTAAAATCCTCTGCATTCTGTAATGCCATAACCGGCAGATCTAATTTGGATTTTAGTTGACGGTCAATGGTCATATGCTCTATGGCCGGGTTTTCCACGAGAATATCTGAATTCAGTAAACCAGAATATTCCTCCTTTGATAATGAATCTTTGATTTCATGCTTCAAAGCCATTAGCTGGTGAACAGGGTATGGGGCAGTGCGGGGATTAATCATTGTTTTTGCTTTTTCATTAAGTTATTGGTACGTTGATGGATGGCGTATAATTTCAGACGCTCATTCACCAGCTCTATTCCGAAAGAATGATACCAACGAATAGGCCGACCTGTGTCTAAGTGCAATACCAGGCTCCCAATTGTCTGATCAATTTCAAATTTGGTGAGAATCACCTGTTCGATTTTTTCGTTATTATAAAAATTACTTTTCATAAGTAATTCCAACTTTTGGTCGCATTCCCGCAACAACTTTTCAATGAAGTAACGATCCTGATCAAGGAAATTCTTTTTGTCATTGTAAAAGTTGATACGACATTGGGTCGAACAGTAAATTTGTCTACGGTCGTGAGGAGCAAATTCTGTTCCGCATGCTGGATTATTGCACGCGATTTCTTCATAGACTCTTTTAGATGGCATATTCCAAAGGTTTGGGAAGTTATTGATAGTTGGTTTTACTGATGCTTCTAAAGTTTGATGCGCAGCTGTTCCTGAATGGCTGGAATCTTATTTCGATTAACCGCATCCAATACATCACTATATAGGTACACAACTTTGCCACCAATATGAGAATAAGTGATCAGTCCCTGCGCTCTATAGTTTGCGGTGGTACGCTTAGAAACTTTTAAAAGTTTCTGGAGATCGATGTCATCAATTATCCATTCCGCTGCGGGTCGCTGGGCTTGCTGCACCTCGTAACGAAATACTTTAATCAGTTCTAAGAACTCCGGTCGGTTTCTAAAAGCTCCTTATTCTCAAGGACGTAGGGATTTGATTTCATAGTTATTTGGATTTAGATTAAAACGCAAAACTAGCGGTCATCTGTTATCAAATAGCCTGTGTGGAATATAAAATAACTGTCACAAAATTGCATTGACAGACATTGGTTATCAAGACTTTGCAAAACCCATTGTGACAGTTATTTATATTGTAGAACTATCGGTTACTTGTGGATAATTATTCTAATTAGAAAGGTCATTTAAATAGCCCATTAATCTTATGCATATCATGTTGGAGTTTTAGTGAAATTATTTTTGCGTAATGCTGAGTTTGCTTTAGAGAAGCATGACCGAGCATTGACGATACTGATTCGATTGGGACTCCATTCGAAAGTGTTACCGTGGTTGCAAAGGTGTGTCGGGCAAGGTGCATGTGAAGTTCTTTTGAAATTTTTGCTTCAGAACCAATTGTCTTCAGCCGTTGATTCATTTTCTGATTCGCCGATACCCGCCATTGAAAGTCCCGAAAATCTTCCGTCGGACTATATTTTTCCAGTATACGCCGAGCTACGCTCAACAATGGGATGATGCTCTCCTGCCCTGTCTTTTGCCGTGGTTTACGAATAAAAAATGTTTCGTCTCCTTCCTTTATGATATGATGTCTAGATAATTGCTTCACGTCACTATAAGCCAGGCCCGTGTAACAGGAAAACAGAAATATATCTCTGATCCGATCAAGGTCTTTGCTTTTGAGTTGAACGTTTGTCAACATTTCGATTTCTTCCTTCGATAGGTAGCCTTTCAAAATTGGTTTCTGCTTCAACTTGATTTCCTTAAAACCGTCAATCTTGACAGATCCAGCGCGAATTGCCGGCATCAAAACTGTCTTAAGAAACGAAACATATTTCCCTGCCGAATTGTGTGAAATATTTTTTGTTGACCGCAGGTAGCGAAAGTATTTGTCGAGAAAGCTGCTATCCAATCGATGCAGCGCATAGTTTTTGACTTTGAACTCCTTGACCAGGAATTCCTGGACATGCTTCGCACTGCATTTGTATTTATTGCAGGTCGCCATTGTAATGTCTATACCCAATCTTTTTTCTATCCGTATTTTTTCTTCTTCCAGGTAGTCGATAAGTAAAACAGGTCGTTCCTCTCTGCCACGCAATTTGTCAACTAATTCATCAAGAGTAAACTCTCCACCAGAAAACTTAAATTGATCAAAAAGATCATTGGCTTTGCGTTTGATCAACTCAAGGTTATTGTTCAAGGCGGCAGACTGCTTATTCAAATGTTTAAGCCTGCCTGATTCAGCATCCCAGTCTTTGAAATCGCAATACAAACCGGAAAATATATCGCGGCGTTCCTGGCGGTAAGTAATACGAAATACGATGGGATTTTTTCCTTCGGAATTTGCGCGCGTTTTGCGGCAGAGAAATGAGAATCGGATGTTTAATAACTGTTGCATTTTCTAGTGAATTTTTAAAGTTTAAAATTCTCTAGATGGTGCAAACTTTTAAAGTGCAGAGCCGGGCAACAAGATGCAATTCGATGCAACGGGGGCTTTGGATCCCGTTCTGGTCTCTGAAAGTACACCAAAGACGTGCTTTTTTTAGCACTTTGATGCATCCAAAGAAAAAATGCAAGTGTTGAAAACCAACAACTTGCATCTTTTTGCACTGCGTTGCATATGCTACCAGTGGAGGTGAGGGGAATCGAACCCCTGTCCAAACATATTCGTCGAAAGCTTTCTACATGTTTATTCCATCATTAGTTGTCGGGTTGATACAGGAGACGGACAAACCAATATCAACCTTAGCTGTATAGTCTTAAGCAATCATCACAGCCTTTGATTGCAGCATTCTGCGCTTGTTTTGAGTCGGCGGCGGAGCGGGTGGCAGACAGACCCACTCAAGCGGCCCTAATGACTATCTAATCACTGATTAGGCAGCCATGGCATACTGTGTATTGCCATTTGAAGTTTTGAATATTCAGATTAACGTGCTAATTATCCAACGCACGACATGCTTACACCTTCAAAGATCTACGCTGTCAAAACCAGGCACCCCCAATAAAGACCAGCCTGCAAATTTACGAAAAATATATAATCTGAAGAACGTAATCTTTCTGAATCTTTTTGAACGACAAAAAATTAACTGGTCTTTTAATCCAGATACTAATCCTGGTCCACCGGAAGAATGGGATTATTTATACTGACGATTAGGATTTATACAAACTTTTTAGCCGGACAGACTATTGAGAGGTGGGCAGAAATTCCGGGGTTTTAGATTTTCAATTCGAGGATAACTAAAAAAAACAAAATCCCCGATAAGAATAAAGGGGATTAAACCAAAACTAACTGCTTATGAGAAAACTTAAAACTTAAAATTCTTTATATTTTGCTTTTATTTTATGTTGTTGTTCTTGTTGTTGCTTTTTGTGTTGTGGTATGCCGCTGTTGATGATGTAAAGTAACATCAAAGATTTTCTACCTCCAACCACAAATGGATAGAGTGTACAAAATATCGAGGGAATTGCACAATTGAGACCATAGATTGCAAACGGATATTCCCTGGTTATCATGAGCCGGGCGGTTTCACTTGCCCGGATAGACTGCGATGTTTAAACACCAGCTTCATGTCTTCAAAACCCCTTGTTTTGTATTCATTTCACATTTGACGTGATTAACTGAATAATTGGTAACAAGATTAAATAATCTCTTTTGGTGAAAATCTGTGATAACATACCAGGATAAATTGCCAATCTGATTTTGTGGAATGTTTAATCATCAGCGTCTTAATACCAACAACGCCTTATTCTAACAGCGTCTTAATTTAAACACTATTTATGGCAGAAATTACATCAGCCGCCGCGGGTTCCAAACCCGGGAGACGGCGTGGGAAAAAATTGTCTACCCGTGTCGACCTCACTCCTATGGTTGATCTGGGATTCTTACTTATCACGTTTTTTATCTTTACCACAACCATGTCAGAGCCATCAGCCATGAAACTAATCATGCCGGCTGAGGGAGGAACAGAAACGCCGACAAAGGCAAGCGGGTCACTAACTATAGTCCCATTCAAAGACAATCGCATATTCTATTATCATGGAATACTGCAGGAAGCGCTGCAGGCGGGTCGCTTTGGCACTGTTGGTTATTCGTATGCAGATGGCATAGGCGAGGTGATAAGAGCAAAACAGGAAGCTATGGACCTCCTGAAGCCTATGTCAAGAAAAACAATGATGGTTATTGTAAAACCGATGAGCAATGCCAGTTATCGTAATGTTGTTGACATCCTTGATGAAATGACAATTAACGATGTTAAAAGTTATGCTTTGACCAATCTAAGCATAGAAGAAATGAAGATGTTGGCAACACAAAACCTCAATTGATGATTGCATCGGCATTACAAACATCAACAATACAACCATCAAGATACAGGCAACAACATTCAAACATCAACATTCAAGCATCAACATTCAAGCATCAAACATACAAGCATCAACATACAAGCAACAACATAAAACATCAACATAACATCATCAACATAACATCATCAACATAAATGAAGCCCAACGTTCATGATATGAATCCTTGACTGCTATGCTGATTGCTTCAGTTTCTGAATACACCAACCTCCTTAAATGCAAAAGGGATCTTTGATTGCTGCGATGTGTTGCATCGCACCGAAACAAAGATCCCTTTTAATATGTTATAGCTGTTTTGAGTTCTATCGAAACCCGTAAACAGCAGGCTTTAACTTAGACAGCAGAATTCATCATACAAAACTGCATTCATCGCTTATTTATTCCTGTTCCACCCGAACCAGTCGTTTCCGTTTGCATAAACCATCAAACCAAGCAGGAATATCATTCCCACGATCTGCGCATACTCGAGAAACTTATCATTTGGTTTACGGCCAGTCACCATTTCATACAAGGTAAACACAACGTGTCCGCCATCCAGTGCCGGTATTGGCAACAAGTTCATAAACGCAAGTATAATTGAGAAAAATGCAGTGATGCTCCAGAATGCCTGCCAGTCACCCCATTGTTTTGGAAAGATGGAACCCATAGATTTGAAACCACCCACACCTTTATAAGCACCCGTTTCAGGACTCAATATCTTCCTGAACTGATCGATATAAAATACCAGGTTATCAACCGCCATTCTAACACCTGCCGGAAATGATTCGATGAAACCATATTTTCTTCTTTCTATTTTCAGGATACCAAGACTATCCAATTCCTGCGAATAGCTGAAATGATAAACACCAAGTTTACCATCCGATGTTATGGTCGGATTAACAGTAAGCTGTTTGCCTTCGCGTTCAATTTGCAAAGCAACCTGTTGCCCGCGATGCGCATACAATTCAGTTCTCACATTGTCAAAAAACGGCGTCGTCACCGAATCGACAGAAAGTATACGATCATAAGGCTTAAGCCCAACCGATAAAGCGGGAGACGAATCTGCCACAATACCAACGATCATCGGAACTCTTGGTGTAAACAATGGAGTACGGCTCCTTTTCTTTTCGATCAGTTTACCCAGCAGATCCACCGGTAACTGTACTTCCTGCACTTTTCCATCTCTTTCAACAGTTACACGCTCACCAACCAGCAGCTTTTTTGGAATGTCGTCAAAATATGGAATCGGATCCTCGTTAACGGCAAGTATCTTATCTCCATCTTTAAGCCCCATCTGGTACATGACGCTATCCATAATCGTGATACCATTTTTCGCATTTGCATTCGGTAACTTTTCTTCACCCCAGGTAAATAAGATCATAGCGTAGATGAAGAAAGCAACAAGCACATTAACGGTAACACCGCCAATCATTATAATCAAACGCTGCCAGGCCGGTTTGCTCCTGAACTCCCAGGGTTGAGGAGGCTTTTTCATTTGCTCCTTGTCCATACTTTCATCCACCATGCCGGCGATCTTTACATAACCGCCTAAAGGAAGCCAGCCGATTCCATATACTGTTTCCCCAATCTTCTTTTTAAAGATCGAGAACCAGGGATCAAAAAACAGGTAAAACTTCTCCACCTTACACTTAAACAATTTCGCGGGAAGGAAATGACCAAACTCGTGAAGAATAACCAGTATGGAGAGAGATAAGATCAGGTAGAAAGCCTGTATCCCAACACTAGCCCAATCAATCGCCAAAAAATAAAACATATTCAGATTGTAGATTTTTAAAGAAGTTAAGATTGCGATTTTGATTTTTTATGAAACATCAATATTTACTAAACACCAACATTTGCATAACACCAATATTTTCTAACCACCAATATTTGCATAACATCTATTTGCTAAACATCAATATTTTCGAAAATATCATATTTGAAGATGCTTATAATTCAGCAATCGTTGTGTAATTTTTATACCGCGGCCCTAAATAGCAAAAGTTTTAACAAATTGCATTTGCTTTCGACTTTTACCAGGTTAAATGTTCATCCATTGAAACCAACCCCAAATCAGGCTCCTCTCACAATTTGATCAACGATGCGGCGAAATTACGAGCCTCGCCATCGCTTTCAAAATATTCTTCAAGCGTCGGATTTTTGATAAACGGCACATGATCCATGGTTTTTTCGATCAGGTCCGTCATGTCCAGGAAACCAACACGGTTTCTTAAGAACGCATAAACCGCAATTTCATTGGCAGCATTCAAAACACAGGGAACATTTCCACCTTTGTACATCGCATCCATTGCCAGTGTCAGATTGCGAAAGGTCTTTGTATCAGGTTCTTCGAAATTCAACTGCGCTGGTTTACGGAAGTCATAACGTTTCAGGCTACTGGGAATCCGGTGCGGAAAAGCCAGGGCATATTGAATTGGTAACTTCATGTCTGGTAAACCCATCTGCGCTTTTATGCTTCCATCTTCAAACTGAACCATGCTATGAATAATACTTTCCTTATGAATAAGCACCTGTACCTGGTCGGGTTGTAAATTAAAGAGCCATTTCGCCTCAATCATTTCCAGGCCCTTGTTCATCAAAGTAGCAGAGTCTATCGTGATCTTTGCACCCATCGTCCAGTTGGGATGCTGAAGTGCGTGATCCCGCTTTACGTTCACCAGGAAATTTGGCTTGCGACCAAGGAATGGCCCACCAGAAGCGGTCAGTATCACTTTTTCAATCCGGTTCCTCGTCTCTCCTACCAAACATTGAAAGATGGCAGAATGTTCTGAATCGACAGGGATTATCGGCGCGCGGTGTTCAACCGCTTTTTGCATAACGATATCACCGGCTACTACCAGTGTTTCCTTATTAGCAAGTGCAACCCCTTTCCCGGCTTCTATCGCCTTCAAAGTTGGTTTCAACCCGGCAAAACCAACAATTGCAGCAATCATCATATCATAAACATCCATTGATGCCACCTCTTCGAGTGCAGATTCCCCGGTAAATACCTTTATATTATGGCTTGATAATTCTTCTTTTACTTTTGGATATTTTTTCTCATCTCCTATAACAACAATATTTGGTTTGAAATGAATTGCCTGTTTTATGAGTAGTTCTTCATTGCTGTGGGCGGTAAGCACCTCAACAGAAAATGATTCGGGATTTGCACCGATCACGTCCAGTGCCTGTGTTCCTATAGAGCCGGTAGATCCAAATATTGCTATACGTTTTGGCGGATGACTGTTTGACATAAATTGAAATCAAAGATTAATAATACGCAGATAGGAAATTATTGTTCAACATACTTTTCGAGTTCCCCTGCAATGTTACGGTCGTTACTCAGTCTCGGAACCTTGTTTTGTCCGCCTAACTTTCCGAGTGATTTCATATAATCGATGAAACCATTTTTCTTCACGGGCCTGATCCTGAGGGGCATAAGAATGTTGCCGGTGATAAGATCATCGTAATAGATATTTTTGCCCCTGAGGTTTGTGTCCACCTGCTGCGCAAAATCAACCAGGTTACCGGGTTCATTGGCAAATTCAACAAACCATTCATGGTATGACTTTCCCTCAGCCTGGTTGATCATTGGCGCTACCGTAAACTCAGTTACATGCACGCCTGAATGTTCAGCTGCTTTCATAAGGCTATATTCAACTTCTTCGCCAATCACGTGTTCACCAAAAGCAGAAATAAAATGTTTGATCCGGCCGGTGACAAGTATCCTATATGGGTTGGTTGAAATAAACTTAATCGTGTCTCCTATATTATAACCCCATAAACCAGCATTGTTATTTATTATCAATGCATAGTTTATTCCGACTTCTACATCCTTCAATGCTATACGTTTGGGATTCGCAGCCTGGATTTCAGAAGCGGGAATAAATTCAAAGAAAATGCCGCTGTTAGTATTTAACAATAATCCCTCTGCCAGTTGTGTCTCCTGGAAAGCAAAAAACCCTTCGGAGGCAGGGAAACTTTCAATAGTAGCCACCGGCTTACCAATGCTGTCCATGAGTTTTGCGCGGTAAGGCTCGAAATTTACACCGCCATGAACCAGGACAGAAAGATTTGGAAAGATATCTTTTACGGGTTTTCCGGTTTTTGCCCTCAACCTGTCGAAATACATCTGGACCCATGGTGGAATTCCACTGATAAGGGTCATATTTTCATTAACCGTTTCTTCGACGATTTTATCCAGTTTGGTTTCCCAGTCGTCAATACAATTGGTTTCGTAAGATGGCAACTGGTTTTTCCGTAAATAACTGGGAATGTGGTGGTTTACAATACCGCTCAGCCTTCCTGTGGGGATCCCTCCAACCCTTTCAAGTTCTGGAGAACCTGATAGAAAAATCATTTTACCATTTGTAAATGCTGAATTACCTGACTCTGCTATATAGGAAAGTAGGGCATTCCTCGCCGTATTGATATGATTATCAATTGAATCTTTAGAAATTGGAATGTATTTTACCCCGCTGGTGGTACCCGAGGTTTTGGCAAGGTAGATAGGTTTACCCTTCCAGAGTACATTGTGTTTTCCTTCTTTGATTTTGTCTATATAAGGACGGAACTGTTCATAGTCCCGGATCGGAACCTGTTTTTTAAAGTCTTCATAGCTGCCTATAGTATTGAACTGGTGGTCTTTACCAAAGTCGGTATCCCGGCCCACCTTAAGCAGCTCTTTCAGGATATTCTCCTGGTCCTGAACCGCCGTTAACATTCCCTTCCTGACTCCTTTATATATAAAGTTGGCAAATGGTTTTGCCAGAAATGATTTAATCTTCATAACCCCTTCTGATCGTTAGGGAAACAAACCTAGTGAAAAAAATGGGAAACAGGCAAGGGAGAGTAACCGGGGAAGGTAAAAGTCAAAAAAAATACGCATCAATTCTTTCTATTTAGCATTCATTCCCCTACCTTTGCAATCCTAATTTTTGGAAAGTTATGTACGCAATTGTTAAAATAGCAGGTCAGCAATTCAAGGTCCAGAAGGACCAGACTTTATATGTACCTCATGTTGGTGGAAACGCCGGTGACGCATTAGAGTTCTCAGATGTATTGCTCACAGATACCGATGGTTCTTTAGCTGTTGGCGGTGATGTTAAGGCAACCGTGAAAGCCGAAATCGTTGATCATGTTAAAGGTGATAAGGTTATTGCCTTCAAGATGAAAAGAAGAAAAGGTTTCCGCAAGAAACATGGTCATCGTACTCATTACACAAAAATCAGGATCAGCGAAATCGCATAATTTCAATCATGCATAACCGATTTTGGTTTTATGCGTTTCGATTTTAATGCTTTCTGCTTATCAATTTTTAAAAAAAACAATTAAAACTTTTTTGTATGGCACATAAAAAAGGTGAAGGTAGTGTAAAGAACGGTCGTGATTCACAGAGCAAAAGACTCGGTGTAAAAATCTACGGTGGTCAACCTGCTATATCCGGTAACATCATCGTTCGTCAACGTGGCACTGTTTATCATCCTGGTAAAAACGTTGGTGTTGGAAAAGATTATACATTATTTGCATTAGCAGATGGTGTTGTTGAATTCAAAAAAACAAGAAACGATAAGACCATCGTTAACCTTGTACCAGTTGCTTAAGTAAGTTTTCAAGGCTTTACTTCGTTGTCTCCTATAATATTTTTTTAACAAAATGTGAAAAAAATTTTTGGCGGTGTCAAATTAGTTTCTATTTTTACTGTCGATAATGTTTTTTTACTAACCGTTAAATTCACAAAAACATGGCAACAAAGAAAAAAGCAGCAAAAAAGGCTGCAAAAAAAGCTGCTCCTAAAAAGAAAGCTGCTAAGAAAGCTGCAAAGAAGAAATAACTTCTCACAAGCAGAACATATTAAGTCCCTCCATCGAAAGATCGGAGGGACTTTTTTTGATACCATGCCTGATCAGAACCCGGTAAATCTACAAATCCCTTCCCTCCAAACGTAGTCTGGCAGCCCCTTTCAACCATGATTCAGTTCCTCGTACTCCAGGCACTTACAAGTTAAAAAGATTCCGGCCCCTCCCCCCTTTTTAAACTAAAAGTTGAAATTGATCGCATAACAATTTATTTTCGATCCATGGCATATGACAATTATTATATCGCAGACCAGTTCGCAATGCTTGCAAAACTGATGGATATCCATGGTGAAAATAGTTTCAAATCCAAATCATATTCGGTGGCAGCATTCAATATTGAAAAGCTCCCGGATCAATTATCAACGATTGAAAAATCAAAAATCAGTTCATTAAAGGGTATAGGAGACTCCAGCTCGAAAAAAATTATTGAGATACTCGAGACCGGTAGACTCAAGGTTCTTGATGAAATAATTGAAAAAACTCCACCGGGAGTAGCCGAAATGTTGAACATAAAAGGACTCGGTCCAAAAAAGATTTCGACAGTCTGGAAAGAAATGAACATTGAATCGATTGGGGAATTATTATACGCCTGCAATGAAAACCGTTTGACCCTTTACAAAGGTTTCGGTGAAAAAACCCAAAAGAACGTCCAGGAAGCTATTGAATTTTACACCCTTCACCAGGGAAACTTTTTATATGCCCAGGTGGAAGATCACACCAATAAGATAACTGCAGTTCTTGCCAATGCATTTCCAACTGAACTATTATCGGAGACGGGTACTTTTCGTCGTCAGCTCGAAATTATTACAAGTCTTGAATGGATAACAACCATCGGCGAAAATGAACTCACCCGCTTTTTTGATACGCTCGGATACAAGCTATATGAAAAGTCTGACACCAATATATCATTCAAAGGAGCCGAAAACTTTATCCTTCAATTCGAGGTTGCAAACCCGGAACTTTATTATAAACGACTGTTCCAGACAAGTTGCAGTGAAGATTTTTTAAACGAATGGGATATGCGCTACAAAGGCTTATCTTATGATGGTCTGAAGTCGGAAGATGAGATTTTTGCCAGGGCGGGTTTACCTTGCATTCCCCCGGCAATTCGTGAAAAACCGGCGATACTGGCAAAATTGGCCGCCGGGTATTCACCGGAACTCATTCAACCAAATGATATCCGGGGAATTATTCATAGCCACAGCACCTGGAGTGATGGTTCAGATTCCCTTGAAACAATGGCCAAAGTCGCAATCAGCCAGGGACTTGAGTATCTTGTAATCAGCGATCACAGTAAATCAGCATTCTACGCGAACGGACTCCAGGAAGAGCGGATCCTTCAACAACATGCTGAAATTGATGCTCTAAACCTTAAGTTAGCGCCTTTCAGAATTTTTAAAAGTATTGAAAGCGACATCCTGAACGATGGATCATTAGATTATCCTGAATCTGTGTTAAAACGCTTTGACCTTGTGATCGCATCGGTACACTCAAACCTGAAAATGTCTTTGGATAAAGCAATGGCCCGGTTACTTGCGGCCATTTCAAATCCATATACTACCATCCTGGGGCATTTATCCGGGAGATTATTACTTAGCCGGCCCGGATATCCGCTCGACTATCCCGTAATTATTGAAGCTTGCGCAGCCTACAATGTTGTGATCGAATTAAATGCCCATCCGAGAAGGCTCGATATGGATTGGCGGTGGATTGACCTTGCCATAGATAATAACGTAATGATCTCGATAGACCCCGATGCACATACCGCAGATGCGTTTAATGATTGCCGTTATGGTGTGCTTGCAGCTCAAAAAGCCGGTGTGGAAAAAAAACATAATCTTAGCAGTTATACTCTGGCAGAATTTAAAAACTTCCTGGCAACAGTTGTCGCAGCAAAACGGGTTAATAAATAAGTTATGGTTCGCGTCGGCACAAGCTGGCCGAAACATAAAATATGGAATCATAAGGATATCCCGGACTTCAAAACAAAACAGCAGGGACGATACGAATCGTCCCTGCTGTTTTGTTTTGTATTAGGTTGTAAATCTGTTTCTGTCCGATCTCACTAATAGAGTACCGCTATCATCAAGTCAGCGTTTAAATGTTTTTTGGAGATTTTTTATAAACCTGGAATGCACCACCCTCACTTTTAAGGACCAGCTTGCTATCTGCATTCTCAAGAGTTACATAATATGCATCAGAACCCGGAGTTGCATATTCGAAAATATCACTGATCCAGTATTTTTCAAAATAAGACCTGAGTTCAAGATTCATATTAAGCGGAAGATCAGTGACTGCAACGTTTTTCGAAATTCCCAGCATCTTTGCGTCAGGTGAAAAGTGAGCCGCAAGATATTGGCCATCCCATATAAAATTGGCGGTAGTGATCATGGCGACCTGGTTCCAGCTTACTGACTGCGCAGCAGAAAAATGTTTTGTAAAAGTTTCAGTTAATTTTTTGTTTGCAGGAACTGGTTCTGTGTTTGCAAAAGTTGTTGCTATAAAAACCAAAGAGACTGTTAAGAGAGAAAATAACTTTTTCATGATTCAAAATTTATTGTTGTGAGCTATTGTTTTTTAATTCCTCACAAAGATATCTTTTGAACCCGGCGGTATAGCGTAAATGAGAGGAGTGACCCATTTTATGCGACGAAACGGGAATAAGCAGGTTATAATTGTCCATGCAATGGAAGTTTTACATAAAAAGTAGTCCCTGTTCCTTCATTGGTTTCAAGCCATATATCACCCTGGGCCTGTTCGGCAATACTCTTGCTCATGGCTAGTCCAAGCCCAGTACCCGAAGACTTGGTAGTAAAGTTTGGAGTGAAAATTTTTGATTGAATATGTTCAGGAATACCGTCACCATTGTCTGAAACCGAGATTATCACATCATCTCCCAGTAATTCTTCCCTCATAATAATAATGATCTCTTCTTTATGTTCGCTGGCCTCTACCGCATTTTGCAGCAGGTTTGTGAACAGCCTGTTCAATTGGGTTTTGTCAGCCATCATCATAAGACGGTGATCCAGTTTTTCCCAGGTAAAATGCAATCTTTCCGTTGCTTCATATAATAATGTAAGTGATGAAAGCAACTCATGCAGATCAAAAACTTCATTACGTGGATTGCCGATATTTGCAAACTGTGAAAAGTCTGAGGCAATCTTTGACAGGTGATCAATTTGTTCTATTAAGGTATTAGCCACGCTCCCGGTCATTGCTTTTACATTTGGCGAATTGTTATCAATCGCTTTCTGAAGATATTGGATGCTCAGCTTCATTGGTGTCAACGGATTCTTTATCTCGTGAGCAACCTGCCTGGCCATCTGGCGCCAGGCACCTTCACGTTCACTTTTTGCAAGAGCATCAGCACTTTCATCCAGCTTTCGAACCATCTTATTGTATTCGTTTACCAACTCTCCTATTTCATCCTTACGTTTCCATTGTATTTCCTGGTTGATCTTATTCAAATTGATATCACGCATCTTCTGACCTATAATGGTAAATGAAGAAGTGATCCGGTTGGTGATCACAAGCGCAATGGCACCTGCCACTAAAAATATAAATGCATTGAGGTTGATTACCGTTACTAAAAAGTTTGAGATCTCCTGCGTCAGCTCTCCCTGGTTTCGAAATGAAGGCACATTCAGGTAGGCATAAGCCCTGCCATCTTTATCACGGATGGGACAGTATATGCTCTTAAAATCAGTGCGTCCCAGCTTCTCTTCGGTTACAACCTGGATCGCGCGCATATGTCTTAACTCGAAAAATGCTTCGGGGTTCATTTTTTCACTTAACACTCCTTTCTGATAAATTAACGGGTTTGAATAAACTTTCAGATTTCCAAGGGTATCATAAAAGTTTACATCAGAACCGTGAATTTCGGTGATCTCCCCCATCAGTGCCTCCAGGTCGGCCGTTGAACTATCGCTATACAACATCATGGCATTGATAACGGTATTTTCATTTCCAAACCGGTTCTGTAATTCATTGATCATGATCTTGATGGTGCTTGTAAGACTATCCCGCTGATCCCTGTCATAACGATTGATGAAGAACAGTATAGTAGCAACCCCGATAACCAGGAAAGATAAGAGGCTCACCATTATGATCGTACTATGGATCTGTGACCTGATACTAAACTCCCAGTATGAACGCAGAACCGGCAAACTCAGGCGGCTCCTGACTATCAGAGCTCCAAGCCGGTAGAAAGCGAGCAGAAAAAGGAAAGTAGTGAAGAGATAGGAAAACAGCGTAATCGCTTCAAGAAAGGAAACATTCTTCTTAGCGATGATAATTATATTATTGGCCGACCCCTTATACCAAAGCACTTCATAGTTCTTAACTTTTTCAATCTTAAACTCAGTTTTTGGCAATTCTGCAGGTTCAAGATAAGTGGGAAAAGGATAATCATTATAATACCTTGACAAACGCCGGTTCACATAAATCGCATACGAATAACCCTGGGTATAATCCGGCACCATCTCCTTGGTACCCTGGAACAGTTCCGGGACCAATGCTTCGCTTTTGTATCTCTTAGGTTCAGCGACCATGAAAAAATATCCTACGACGGTACTGTCCCCATCCTTCACTTCTTTTTTTATGATATATGAAACCTGGTCAAAAGACTTTTCATAATAGGTTACATCATTTAAATCGGTCTTTTTACTTTGAACAGTAAAGATGGTGTTTAGTGTATCAAAAGAAACCGGCTGGTTGGTTTGCAGTGGGCGATAAGAATCATCGTACAAATAAATTTTTGTATCGTACCTGTCGACATAAGGACCAAAACTTTTATTTACAATACTATCTTTCAGGTATTCGCTTTCCTGGGGATTTTTGAAACGTTCATAGTTTGGATACAGGAAATCGTTATCAAGATATGCAAAGGCAATACTGAGTAAGTTACCAACAGAAGGATCTGCTTCCAGAGATAATTTTTCTGCAAATCTTATCCTTGATTCAAATTCAATTTTCCGGTTTTCAAATATGATGACAGCTGCAATCGAAAATGAAAACACAAACAGCCAGAAAAGTACTTCGGAGACATTCAGCCTGAAACGCAAACCTGAAAATAATTGTTGCTGAATCATCATCAGGAACAACAACAGCCAAAGCAAAACATAAAGGTTAAGTTCAACTACAGTATTGTTTTTGGTAAAGGTCAGAATCAGCAAACCCACTGCTGCACTGATGATCAGGCTGAAATAATAATTGCGGTAGATGAGCTTACCGCAGATAGTTAGTAAAATCTGTGCAAGAAAAAAGTAACTGAGTGCAAGTGTTGCCAGGATTGCAAACCCTATGAAACTGTAGCGTGAAAGGTTATCTATATTGATAACATTAAAAGAAATTTTCGCATCTGCAACAAGGCTCTGCAGAATATCTGCAAAAACAAAACTTGCGCTGACCATAATTGAGAGGAGCACAATTACAGACAACCAGTTTTTCCATTTTTCCTTAAATGGTTTGAAAGGATAAGTTGCTATCCGCCGGTTGATAAACAACATCAGCCACGAACAAAGCAATGAATTGATAAGCAGGTCACCCAGGGAACTTAAGAGGAAACTGGAACTGTAGATTGACGGATCAAATAATTCAAACTGTCGCAGATTCAGAAAACCAGGATAGTAATAAGTTGCAAGACGAAGTACAAGGATGGTAATAAACATAAAACCTACCCCGGCCCAAAGCCCGTACAACCTGTAAATATAATTAGCCTCCTGGTGCACATATACAACCAGGATGAAAATGCCACCCAACACAAAGATGAAGGACCACCAGTTGTTTTGTCTTCCATCTGGCTGGATTTCTGCAAGATAAAAAAGGATTTGTCCGTGGAGACTTTTAACCGGGTAGTTGGTTGGCTGAAGTGAAATATCGACTAATTTTTCCGCTCCCGGATATTCTGCGAACTGCCTGATGAAATTTGTGTTCTGTACAAAGTATTGTGTTAGTACGGGTATCAGCGCATCAACCGTATATTTTTTACCGCCACTCAGGGTAACAGTCTTGTTTACATGCACAAACTTACCACTGCTCAGCCCGAGTAGAGCCACTGTATCCCGCTCCTCCCATAATATGCCGGTTTTAATAAGATGGGTATTCCAGAATCTCAGCTGGTGATCATATGTAGTATCCTGATCGTAAACAAACAGCCCGTATCTTTTTTCTTCAAAAAGTAGCTCTGATAATGTTTTTTCGGAATAAGTACCTTCAACTATCGATTGAAGCAGTGCTGTGTCTTTTATTAAATCTTCAAAATCCTTTTCCTTGTCCTGGATTTTATCTTCAATTGCGCGGGAGTAGTAAATTACAGAGGTCGTCCTTACCAGGTACTTATTGATGAGCCATCCGAGAATAAACATCCCGATAGCAGCAACCAGTACATAAATATTTTTTCTAAATAGACTTTTTTTCAGGGCCTTCAATGGCAGTGTTTTGTTTTTTTATCGAGTTCCAAATGGCATCCATTTCCTCAAGAGACATATCAGTCAGCGCTTTACCCTCCTGCAGGGCCTTTTTCTCCATGGAAGTAAAACGGCTTATAAACTTTTTGTTTGTGCGTTCGAGTGCGTTCTCCGCGTCTATCTGCAAAAACCGTGCATAATTGACCATAGAAAACATCACATCTCCAAACTCATCTTCTATTTTATCGGGATCGCCAAGCGCTTCCGCTTCTTTCAGTTCAGCAATCTCTTCCCTGACTTTTTCCCAAACCTGTTCACGATTGTCCCACTCGAAGCCGACTTGTTTTGCCTTTTCCTGTAACCTTGTGGCTTTGACTACTGAGGGTAATGCTTTCGGAACCCCGCCCAGTACCGATTTTTTCCCTTCTTTTAGCTTCAGCTTCTCCCAGTTCTGTTTTACTTCTTCTTCATCCTTAACGGTTACATCGCCGTAAATATGAGGGTGACGGGCTATGAGTTTTTCGGATACGCCCGTAATAACTTCTTCCAGCGTGAACTGATTTTGCTCCGTTCCGATCTTTGCATAAAAAAGAATATGAAGCAAAATGTCACCTGCTTCCTCCTTAATACCCTTCCAATCTTTATCGGTTATTGAATCAGCCAGTTCATAGGTTTCTTCTATAGTAAGTGGCCTTAGCGTTTGAATGGTTTGTTTCTGGTCCCAGGGGCATTTTTCTCTTAAATCATCCATGATCTTAACCAGCCCCATAAATGCATTCGCAACGGATTCGTTTTGCATAAAAATTAGTTAAAGCCTCAACAGCGCAATAAAAAAGAATAACACGAACAGTAAGGTGATAGTGGTAAAAGACAGAATATTCAGAAGTATAAACTTCAAAATGGTTTTACCTCTTCCCTGTTCATAAAACTTCCGCATCGATTTGTAGGCGTAATAGATCCCATACAAAATGAAGAGGAACATGATCAGGCCAAGCCACCAATAATCCCAACGCTCCTTCAATGCACGTAAACCGAAAAAGACGAGTAAATGCAGGAATGTGAATATATAAAGGTAGATGAGGAACAGGCCATGATCTGCATAGAAAAACCTCTTTCTTCTTATATATAATAATTTGAGAAAAAGTGCATACAATGGTAATGATATGAACAATAGATAGGGAAAGGTATGAATGAACTTGTCGAGCAGATCCTGTATCAACTCACCCTCATCATCTCCATATCGCTGTTTGAATTCAATATTCTGGTAGGCAAATCTCCTTTTGATCCAGCCATCCCTGGCCTCGGGAGGCAAAGTTGCCTGTACTGAATCATATTCAGCACGACTGTCATAGGCATTCATAAAAGTCTTACTAATGTCCAGAATACCGAATTCACGATTCTCTGCAGGTTCGGACTTTGACCCGGAATCTTCGTTTTTGTCTGACGAATCCTTTGGCGTTTTTGAATTTGTTATTTTAGATGAATCTTTTGCATCTGTCGGATTATTTGTACCTGAAGATTTTTTGGTTCCGGATGAACCATTTTTGCCAGATGAAGCATTTGTGCGGGTAACATCATTTGTAGCAGGCGAATCAACAGTGTCTGATGAATTATACCGATAGATCCTCTTTTTTGTGACTGAAGTATCATTGTTAACCGAAGTATCCTTTTTATCCGAAGTATCCTTTTTAACAGTAGTAGTCTTTTTATCCAGGGCATCTCTGGCAGCTGGCATTTCGTCTTCATCACGATCGTTGTTTTCAGCCTTGATATCGTTTTCATCAATCGTCACATCGATCGGTAACCGCCCGATCATCCTGAATGTTTTTTCAATCTGGGCGGAATCTTCTTTTGTACTTGCGGTTTTCAGAGAACGTGCTTTTGCTACAGCCATTGCTGCTGTTTGCTTTTTGTCCTGCCGTTTTTTACCAAGCCCGAGGTTCCGTACATCAAATACCGAATAAAATATCAGGAAAAAAAGTGCCGAAGTAAATACGTACATACGGATGGGATGCAGATATCTTGCGCGTCTTCCGCTCAGGTATTCCTTTGGAAGAAAGCCGGGTTTCGTAAAAAGCAGCTTCCCTGTACTGAAAAACTTTCCATCAAAGTGAGTGATATCCTGGAAGAAATGTGAAACCAGGCCCCATAGTGATTCCTTTGGTTCTGTGTTTTCCTGGCCGCATACCTGGCAATATCTGCCCTGAACTGTTTCACCGCAATTAAGACAATTCTTTTCCGCTCTCTCTTTGGAATGGGACACTAATTTTAAATTTTAGCTAAAAATAAGGAAACAGGCTATTTTACAGAAAATTTTAGACAGCTTGCAGCATTAAAACAATGCATTTTACGTTATCAGCACCATGAAACCTATTTGTTTTTTCTTTCTCATATTTATTACTGCATTTTCCGCTTCCGGCCAGGTTTATTACAAAGACATCATTGCTACCAGGGACCTGACAAAAAAACAGCAGGATTACCGTAAGAACAGTGTAAAAGCTGTTGACTATTCCAGCTTCGATGCCAATAACCAGCCGATAGAAGGTTTCTCCTGCCAGCAAATGGTGAGTCCTGACTTCAGCTCCATAAAAACAGTCACAAAAACGACACTTTCCGGCACTACAGAAAGCACATCCTGGTATAATCAAAAGGGTCAGCTCGTACGAAGTGTTGATACTGCAGATGGAAATAAAATCAATACAGAATACAGTTATGACGCTGCCAACCAGCTTGCCTCAATAAAAAGCATTTCTTTATCGCCCGGCCAGGCAAGCAACCAGGAACAACATCTTTGGTTCTACAACCAGCTGGGAAAACCAGAACGCGCACTTAAAATAAAAAACGGAATTGATACTACTTATATCAGTTTCGTGCTGGATGAAAAAGGAAATGTTGCTGAAGAAAAAAGTGTCCGGAAAAAGCAGGCCCTGCCAACTATTTATTATTATTACGATGAAAATAATCTGCTCACTGACATCGTTCGCTACAACAATCGCGCAAAAAAACTACTTCCCGATTATATTTTTGAATACGAAGATAAACACGTAGCCACTATGCTGGTTTCCGAAGAAGGCACGGGCGATTACCAGAAATGGTATTATAGCTATGATGACAACGGCCTCAAATTACAGGACGCCTGTTACTCTAAATCCAAAACCCTTATCGGACGGGTCGAATACGCTTATAAATTTTAGCGCCCGTTTATCTCAGGATTATTAAATATCAACACTCGTATATCTTTTTCTCATCTCAAACACCCGAATCAGGAATGTATTGTTATGAATGATTTTATTTCATTCACAAACTCCACTCATAATTCATAATTCATAATTCATAATTCCTTAAAGCATTGGCTTCAAAATTTGCCAGACGTTTTCCGCTACGACCCTGTGGCCCGGTGCTGTCGGATGAATTCCATCACCCTGGTTAAGCTCAGGAATTCCACCTACACCTTCCAGTACAAAAGGCACAAGAGCCATGTTGTTCTTTTTTGCCAGCTCTGCAAAAATGTTCCGGAATTCAGTGGAGTAAGTAGATCCCATATTTGGCGGAACCTGCATTCCCGTCATGATCATTTTTGTTTCGGGATTTTTTGTCTTAACACTATCGATAATGTCCTGCAGATTTTTTACGGTTTCCTTTACAGGTATGCCTCTTAATCCATCGTTGGCACCCAGTTCAAGTACAAATACATCCACTTTCTGTCGCAATAACCAGCCAATACGGTTTTTTCCTCCAGCTGATGTTTCACCGCTTAAACCCGCATTCACTACTTTATAAGGCAGTTTAAGAGAGTCAATCCTGGCTTGTATCAGTGCCGGAAATGCTTCGGAAACATCAAGGCCATAACCCGCGGTGAGACTATTACCGAAGAACAATATGGTTTTCGTGTTTGTGACATTCGCTGAATCATCCCCGGCAGCTTTTGTTCCCGCCTGGGGTTTTTGTTTCTCACTATTACCGCAACCTGATATTATCAATACGATTAACATCATTGCAAGTCCGGATACTTTGACCATAATTTATCTTGTTAAGAAAATCTTTACTTTAAAAAATAGTAATTTACCTGATATTACCAACTGCGGGCAGCAATATAAAACATCCCGCCATAACTTTATATACAGCAATTTGGAAACCATACTAAAAATTGAAAACCTCAGTAAAACTTATAAAAGTGCTGAGCAGACGCTTACCGTTCTAAACAATGTCAATTTCTCCATCGAGGCCCGGTCAACACTAGCTATCGTAGGTCCTTCAGGCAGTGGCAAAACAACGCTGCTTGGTTTATGTGCCGGTCTAGACCGTTCAAGTACTGGCCTGGTTGAGTTAAAAGGTATAAGGCTTGACAATCTTAACGAAGATCAGCGTGCGAAAATCAGAAACCAGCACGTGGGATTTATATTCCAGAATTTTCAGTTGTTACCTACTTTAACGGCGCTTGAAAACGTCATGGTGCCACTTGAGCTGAGAGGTGAAAAAAACATCAGGCCCAGGGCCCTGGAACTACTTGACAAAGTGGGGCTCGCTGCCCGCATTCATCACTACCCTGCGCAACTTTCAGGTGGTGAACAACAACGTGTGTCGCTTGCAAGGGCATTTTCAAACAATCCTGCCATTCTTTTTGCCGATGAGCCAACCGGCAACCTGGATGCTGAAACAAGTGATAAGGTGGTAAAACTGCTTTTTGAACTTAACAAAGAGGCAGGCACAACACTGGTGATAGTAACTCACAATCTTGAACTTGCAGCACTCACGCAACGAATTATTAAGATCCGCGCAGGCCAGATAGACAAGGACACACTTGTTCAACAGAATTAACAGCCGGTTATACCGATTAATACTCCCGATCAATCATGCAGAGAGAAAATAAATTAAACTTACCCTGGCTCATTACAATGGCATGGCGCGATAGCCGTCGCAACCGGTCACGATTATTTTTATTCATATCATCCATCATTCTCGGTATTGGTGTATTGGTTGCTATTTATTCCCTCAGTGATAATGTTAAACAGGATATCGACAACCAGGCCAAAACATTGATAGGTGCTGACCTTGTCATTGATAATAATAAACCTGTTGCCCCGGAGTTTCAGTCCTTGTTAGATTCCATTGGTGACAGAAGGGCAAGAGAATTATCTTTTGCGTCCATGGTCATGTTTACGAAAACGCAGGGGACGAGGCTTGTACAGGTGAGAGCACTTGAAGGTGATTTCCCTTTCTATGGGGCGCTTGAAACAAAGCCTGCGGCGGCATCAAAACAGTTCCGCCATCAACAACAGGCATTGGTTGATAAAACGCTGATGCTACAGTTTAATGCACAGCCAGGTGATTCTATAAAAGTCGGTGAAGTTACTTTCATGATTGCCGGCATACTGAATAAAGCACCCGGAAGCACAGGCATCTCCACTTCGGTTGCGCCTGCGGTTTATATCCCCATGAAATACCTTGAGGCTACAAAACTTCAACAAAAAGGAAGTCGGATCTCTTATTACTTTTATTACAAGTTCGATAAACCCACAAATGTTGAAAAACTTGTAAGCACGCTTGAGCCCCGATTCGAAAAAGATGGTTACGATTTTGAAACCGTCGAATCAAGAAAGAGAAATACCGGAAGAACCTTTGAAGATTTTACACAATTTCTTTCTTTAATTGGTTTTATTGCCCTGCTTTTAGGCTGCATTGGTGTGGCTAGTTCAATTCATATTTATATAAAAGAGAAACTGAATTCAATTGCTATTCTCAGGTGCCTTGGTGTAAACGGTTTGCAGGCATTTTTGATATTCCTTATCCAGATTGTCGCTATCGGTTTTATCGGTTCTGTTATAGGTGCAATCCTGGGAATCGCTATTCAGCAGATACTTCCCTCAGTATTCAAAGACTTTTTACCTGTTGAGATCTCCGTAAATCTATCCTGGAAGGCAATAGCGCAGGGTGTAGCTATCGGGGTGATCATCTCGGCATTGTTTGCATTGTTGCCCCTTGTTTCTATCAGGAATGTTTCGCCATTAAACACCCTGAGATTATCTGTTGAAGAAACAACTCCGAAACGCGATTACCTGCGATGGTTTATATATGTGCTGATTATTCTTTTCATCTATGGTTTTACCTATATCCAGATGAAAAGTTTTCAGCGGGCTGCAGTTTTCACTGGCAGCATATTAATTTCATTTTTTGTTCTTTCAACAATGGCAAGAGTGCTTATGTGGGCGGTTAGGAAATTTTTTCCAAACCGGGCAAGTTACCTGTTGCGGCAGGGGCTGGCAAACCTGTACCGGCCGAATAACCAAACCCTGATACTTGTAGTAGCAATTGGACTGGGCACATCTTTTATCTGCACATTGTATTTTGTACAAAATATTTTATTGAACCGTGTTTCATTATCTGCCAGTGCCAACCAACCCAATATGGTGCTGTTTGATATTCAGACTGCACAAAAAGAAAAGGTAGCAGCATTAACGAGAAGTTTTAACCTCCCTGTTATTAACGAAGTTCCGATCATCACAACCCGGCTGGAAGAAATTAATGGGCAGACCGGAGCCCAGGTTCGTCTTGATACAAATTCCAAAACGCCATCACGCGCATTTGAAGGAGAATTGAGAGTTACTTATCGCGATTCGCTGACTGACTCAGAAAAAATTACGGCAGGTGAATGGCCGAAAAAAAAATCAGCCGGCGATGAAACGGTTTATATCTCGATGGAAGAGGGTTATGCTAAACGCATTAATGTGAGCATCGGAGATAAAATGTTATTTAACGTGCAGGGAGCATTGATACCTACTGTTATAGGAAGCTTCAGGGAGGTTGACTGGAACCGCGTTCAGACAAATTTCAGGGTGGTGTTTCCATCAGGTGTTCTTGAAAAAGCTCCACAGTTTCATGTGTTGATCACACGTATACCTTCTCCT
The DNA here is from genome assembly GCF_035489435.1 of Flavitalea sp. Classification (NCBI taxonomy): domain Bacteria; kingdom Pseudomonadati; phylum Bacteroidota; class Chitinophagia; order Chitinophagales; family Chitinophagaceae; genus Flavitalea; species Flavitalea sp. Next base: position 24,451 of record NZ_DATHKG010000084.1, on the reverse strand, counting down.
GAAATGTCTGCAAAATTCCAACAGGCGGTAGTAACCTCATTCCCCAACATTTCCATTATTGATGTGGGGTTGATTCTGAGTGTGTTGGATGACATTCTTGATAAGATCGGATTTGTAATCAGGTTTATGGCGGCTTTTAGCATACTTACAGGCCTGGTAGTTCTGATTGCTTCAGTGTTGTTGAGTAAGTATCAGCGAATCAGGGAAAGTGTTTTGTTGAGAACGCTCGGCGGCACCAGGAGACAGATCCTGATCATTACTGCACTTGAATATTTTTTACTGGGAGCCCTCGCGGCATTTACGGGGATCATCATTTCACTGGGTGGTGGTTGGGCTTTGGCCAGGTTCACATTTAAAACACCCTTCATCTTGCCGGTGCTGCCTATACTGGTCGTCTTTCTCCTTGTTTCTATTATTACGGTGCTGATTGGCTTGTTTAACAGCCGGGGCATCCTGAATCGTCCACCTCTGGAAGTACTAAGGGCCGAAGCCTGACTACAACCTGAATCCGGACCGTTAACCCGGCTTAACCTGGTTATTCAAAAACAACGGTCTTCGTTTTGCATGGTGGTAAAATGTCTTGTCCCGGAAAGGCAAGGTTTACACATAATCACTTATATTTAAGGTAGATTTAACCCTGCACCTCTTACCGTTACCTGATAGAATTCATTTTTCTAATCATAAAGGAATGCTATGAAGTGTGAGCTCTACCTATCGTTATTTATTTCCGGGATTTTAACTGCATCCGTTTGCAACTCACAGGAATTATTAGCTAAGCACAACCCAAAAATGGATGTTAACCTAAGCCCACAGACCAATGGCATTATAAATCCGTTCAAAAATTCCAAGATCAATCCAAAATTTAACTGGAACATCAATCCTTCCAAGACAAGCACATTAAACCCCACCGTTAACCAGGCGATCAACCCTCTCAATAATATTGGTTTTAATCCTTGTGAAAATCAAAGCATCAATCCGATGTATCAGAATCTACTTCATCCTAAAAACCCCCAGTGGAAGGGATTGTACATGTATGACAAGGATGATAACCTTGCAGGTTATATTACCAAGGCTACACAAGATGTGATGTTGTGCTTCGACAGGAATAGTGAGTGGTGTGGCTTTTATGTAAGAGCCGAGCAGAATATCTTCAATCATTTTGATATGAAAGCCCAGTTCACCGGCGACTTCATTTGCTATGATTCGATGTTTGGTTACAACGAATTTGGGAAAGACGGGGAATGGACAGGGAGACACATTAAATAAATCCTGGAGTCACAGTAACCATGATCTTTTATACCTGAACCACCATCGCTCATATTAATGATTCTAAGTTAACGGTTGAACGCGAACCGCTTTTCCCGAACTTTGCTGAACCTTCTTAGCTGCAGTTGTAATAAAAAATGTATTTTCAGAATGACCGCTATTTCAGTCAAAACTCCTTTGACTGAAATAGCGGTCATTTAAAATATATGCTAAAAACAAAAGGATGAAGTATAAGTTAAAAACATAAGAATGAAGACTATGCCCGGGGGATATTTCTATACTTGCGGCTTCATTTTTTAAGATCAGCATAGCTGATCAACTTAACTCCTTTTTTTGCAATCGCCTCCTTAACCAGGTTGCTTGTAAACAGATCGGTTACTCCCTGCCTGTCAGTCGCAACATCTTCATAACCGATATGGGAAACAGCCTTTAGCTCAGGAGAATCAAGACCTGGATGGTCAACAAACATATATGTTTCGCCAGGTTTGAGATCATCAAGCATGGCTATAAAACTTTTTATTTTTTCTGAGGAAGTTTTGTGGGCGCCTTTATAACTAATCGATTTAACGCCTGCTTTTTCTGTATCGATATTCAATCCATATTCTGCGACCAAACGTTTAACCAGCGCTTTGCTGGAGTCATTCAAACCCGTACATCCCATATGTGAGGATACATGCGTGATTCCTGGTAATTTTTTTAAAGCGAGTTCAATCTGCGCGCGGAACTCTTTTTCAAGATCAGCCAAAGTCCACTTATTTTCCATCACGGCCCTGCCGGGATAATTTTTATTCGGATAAATCATTGGAAGAAAATAACCGTCCTCATCTCTCAGGCTGGGGCAATCAGTCAGTGGTCGCCATTTTACATTGTCCCACTCACTTGTAATAGCAAGATGTATTCCGACATCAAGTTCCGGATTCTCTTTGAGCATTTTAACGGCTTCCGGAAACCAGGGTGAAGGAACAATTACTTCTATTGAACTTTGGATTCCGGCTTTAGCACATTGTATAAGGGCCTGGTTTCCGCTATGCGAATATCCCATGTCGTCGCCGCGCACGATCAGGCGTGGGGCGCTTTGGGCACATACTTTTAAGGTTGAAAACACTAACAGCAGGATGAAAATAGATTTCATTTTATTGATTGATTCGTTTGGAATTTTTTAAGATAATTAAAATACACGAATACCAGAACCAATGAATGTAAATAATTAAAACAAGTTTTAATAATAAGTAGTAAATATCAGCACATCACTAATTCGAAACCAGTTTCAACCTGAGTACCCGGTACATTTGTAATAAAACGGAAAAAACGATCATCGTGAGGCCAACATAAAAAGGCCAGGATAATTCAGTGTTCTCGCGGTAAATGATAATGGCCAGGACGATGCTGTACAAAGGTTCAAGATTGAAACTCAGGTTCACGGTAAAGGCTGAAATTTTCTGTAAGGCCTCGGTTATCATCAGGTACATCAACACGGTACAAACCAGCGCAAGTATTAACAGGTAACCAGTATCCCTGAGAGATGGAATAAGGGTAACTGCCGGCTCGAGGTATAAATAAAAAGGCATGATAAGCGAAATACCGAGCCAGCCACCTATCATCGTATAAGTAGTGATGGTAGTTGAATTAAATGTTTTTGTCAGCCGCTTGTTCCAGATGGTATAAAAAGTTACTATTAAAGAGGATATAACGCCGAGCATGATACCAAAACGATAAGTTGCATCAAGACCAAAAATCAATGCTATCCCACAAAGTGTAAGTCCGCTTAAGACAAGTTCCGGGATCGAATGTTTACGCTTGTTCATCAGGGGTTCTATTAGTGCCGTAAAAAAGCTTCCGAGGGAAAAACATACAACACCAATGGAAATATTGGAAAACTTAATGCTTGCATAGAAGAACACCCAGTGCAGGCCCAGCAAGACCCCTGCAAAGCCTATCCTGAGAATATTTGAGGAACTTTCTCTTTGAAGCCTGCCCGACACAAGGAAAATAAGGAATAAAAAAATCGCCGAAAAGAACAACCGGTACCAGGTAATCAGCCCGGCATTGATTTCAATCAGCCTCCCAAATACACCGGTAAAACCCGCCAGGAACACAGCCAGGTGCAATAAAATAAACGCCCTTTTCATGACCGGCGAAAGTAAAGAAATCTTTGAAGACATCTATACAACAATCAATTGCCAAATAATTTACTAATAGGTAGCGCGCGGCAAAGAGCCTGCCCTGTCTTTTTTTAAAACCTTACCAGAACGTCTGAAAAAAAATGTATATTCAATAAGACATCTAACCCCAAATTCAAACAACCAATTCTTCCGGATGATACAAGGTCCACCAGCTGAGGTGAAAACGCTTAAGCATAAAAACTGGGTGAAGATCTCACACTGGGTCGTCACTGCCAGTTTTATGGCATTACTGTTCAGTGGCTTCGTCATCTTTATGTGCCACCCGAGGTTATATTGGGGAGAAGTAGGGAATGCGCTCACTCCTGCAATACTTGAGCTGCCGGTCAGTAAAAATTATAAACACGGTGGCTGGGAAAAATCAGTGGCTTTTTTTCCCGGAACTTCTAACGCGGCGATCAGTTCCATCCGGACTTTTGAAATCTACAATCAAAATGGCTGGGGACGAAGTTTACATTTCCTGGTGGCCTGGGTACTTGTTTTTACCGGACTCGTTTATATGCTTGCTGCAATATTCACCGGTCATCTGAAGAAAAACCTGGCACCTACATCACAGGAATTAACTGCCCCTGTGATACGGAAGGATGTTGTCAATCATCTGAAGATGCGAATACCTCCGGCTACTAAAGGACCTCAATATGGCCTGCTGCAGAAGTCAACTTATTTGTTCGTTATCTTTTTCCTGATGCCGGTAATTGTTATGACGGGCTTAACAATGTCACCAGCGATCACTGCCGCGTATCCTTTTCTTACAACAATGTTTTTCGGCGCCCAGTCTGCGCGTACCATACATTTTTTTGCTTCTGGTTTACTGGTGCTGTTTGTAATTATACATGTGGTTATGGTAATCAGGTCAGGATTTATAAAACAAATGAAGGCGATGATTTAAGAAAGTTGTGAGTGGTGAGTGGTGAGTTAAGTTGTAAGTGAGTTGGGAGTGGTGTGTGTGGTTACGATTAGTGGTTAGTGGAGTTAATGTGAGTTTTTGAGTGCCAACTTTTTTTATGAGAAATAGCAAGTAGTTTGGGTTAACTCATTCAATGATTAATTCATTCAATGATTAACTCATTCAATGATTACTTCATTCGCTGATTAACTCATTCAATGATGATGATATTAGTAAAATCAATGACAACCGGGAATATTTATGAGAAAAAATAAAATCATAACCAGGCGAAATGTGATCATCACAGGATTGACCACGATAGGTGGTCTCATATTACCAGGCTGTGCTAAAAAGCCACCACCAACATATGGCAATATTCTGCGAATGGGAGATGCGTTTACTTATCATGCTCAACGTGCATTGCTGCCTGGACAATCATTGGTAAAAGAATACACAACCAATGATATCTCTTCTTTCCCGGCAATTGGCACCACTAATCCTGCCGACACATCAAAGTCATCATTTAGTAAGCCTTATGAAAATATTGTGAGAGCGGGGTTTAAGGATTATTGCCTGGCCATTGAAGGACGTGTTTCAAAACCAGGTTCATATACATTGACAGATCTTCAAAAGTTTCCGGCAAGAAAGCAAATTACAAGGCATACCTGTGAAGAGGGATGGTCCGCGATTGCTGAATGGACAGGTGTACCGCTGGCCAGTATACTCAACAGTGCCGGCACTTTACCGAGTGCGAGGTTTGTCAATTTTTATTCTTACGATGGTTGGGTGGATAGTATCGATTTGCTTGATGCGTTTCATCCGCAAACGATCCTGGCTTATGGCATGAATGGACGTGATCTTCCTATACCGCATGGTGGACCATTAAGGCTGAGAGTTGAAACACAACTTGGTTATAAGAGTATGAAGTACCTGGAAAAAATTACTGTTACCGATGAATTTGTTGATATCGGTGATATTGGCTGGTCCTGGCATGCAGGGATTTGATTGATGCCTGATTCAAAGTTAATTCATAACGCGTTTTAATTAAAGAGAGTTCCCTTGTCTCAGATTTTTTACTAACATGGCAATAGCATTAGTTAAGCCTGCAGTTCCCGCCAGCGGTATCTACAAAATTTTATTCTGATTTAAGACTTTTTACAGGATTAATTATTGCTGCCTTCAACGACTGATATGTTACAGTGACCAGCGTTAGCATAATGGCACTCATAGCTGCAATAACAAAAATCCATAACGAGATGGTTGTGCGATATTCATATTGTTGCAACCATTCTCTTAGGAAGTAGGCCGAGAGTGGAATGGCAATGCCGCATGAGATCGCAACCAGTATGACAAAATCACCTGACATCATTTTCCACAAATTAAATACAGATGCACCCAACACTTTCCGTATGCCGATTTCCCTGGTACGTTGCTCGGCTACATAAGATGCCAATCCGAATAATCCGAGACAAGAAATGAAGATAGCTAATACCGCAAATACAGTTGTCAGATTACCGATGCGTCTCTCATCGTTGAATTTTTTCTCGTATTCTTCGTTAGTTAACTTATAAACAAATGGACTTCCCGGATTATATTTTCTGAAAACCGGTTCAATCTTTGCCAGCCCATCACGCAATGATATACCTGGCTTTACCCTGATAGTGATTAACCTGGCCCAAGCAGGGTTTAAATGAAATATGGTTGGTCGTATTGGTTGATAAGGAGACTCCATTACCATGTCATTTACCACTCCAACAATCACATGCTCCTGATCCAGCCAACGGATCGTCTTGCCGACCGGATCCTTAAACCCGGTTGCTGCAACTGCCGATTCGTTTAATATAAAAGCCCCTGTATCAGTAGGAAATTTCCTTGAGAAATCCCGACCTTCTTTTATGGTCCATTGTAAGGTGTTTCCAAAATCATGCGTTACTGCAATGGTCCCCGGACTGAATACGGTACCGGGATCTTTCCCTTTCCATTCAACAACATTATTCGACCAAACCGCTGTCGGTGCGCTGTTTGACTCGGCCATATTGTCAACGACACCGGTTGCCATCAGATCATTCCTGATAGCATCATAATGTCCAATCAAATCCGGGGTGTTCATATCTACTGTAAGCAATCCCTCTCGTGTATAGCCTACCGGCCTGTTCCCCGCGTATTGAATCTGCCTGTAAACAACAATGGTACCAATAATAAGGGCCACAGAAACAGTGAACTGAATTACAACCAGTACTTTTCTTGGAACGCTTGCTGCCCGTGACGATTTGAATGATCCTTTCAAAACTTTGATTGGCTTAAAACCAGAAAGATAAAAAGCAGGATAACTCCCTGATATGATACCAGTAAAAAATGTGAAGCTTGTAATCAGTATCCAGAACATTGGGTTGGTCCAGGGTATTGACATCTGCTTATCTGCCAGACCATTAAATGTTGACAATGATAACTGCACCATCAGTACTGCAGCTGCCAATGCTATCAGCGCCATTGTTAAAGACTCACTCAGGAATTGTACAATCAATTGCCTGCGTAAAGATCCTATAACTTTTCTTATGCCGACTTCCCTGCTTCTTTTTTCACTTCTTGCCGTGGATAAATTCATGAAATTTATGCATGCGAGTATAAGCACAAATAAACCTATTAAACCTATGAGCCATACAGTGCCAATGCGGCCACCCACCTGTTTACCATTTTTATATTCACTGTAGAGGTGCCAGTTCTTCATGGGCTGAAGCATTAACTCTTCCCGGGAAAAAGAGATGTGTGGCGTTGGGACAGATTTTATTTTTGTACTCGTTTTATGCAGGTCTGCATTGGGCATCAACTGCACATATAACTGGCACATATGATTTTCCCATTGTGTTGCTGCATTTTTCACGTATTCTTCTGTAACGTAGCTTTTCCAGGGCAGGAGTATTTTAACATCACGATGGTTGGTGTTATGAGGAAGATCCCTGAAAACCCCTGCCACCTTCATTTCCCGTTTGTTGTCCAGGCGTACCAATTGGTTAACAGGATCATCATTATTGAATAAAGCTTTGGCAACGGATTCTGCGATCAATATAGAAGTGGGATTTTTCAAAACGTCAGCGGACCCTTTAATTATCCTAAAGCTGAACATAACGGGAAATGCTTCCTGTACCCACATACCTGTGTTTGATAATTGCTTATCTCCGGAAGCAAGGATGTGCGGGCCAGGTTGGGATGCTAATGAGGTATATTTGAAATCATCCCGGTATTTTTCCTCCAGCTCATACCCCATAGGTTGTGATACAGAGCTACCGGTGAAAGTCTCATTTCCATTTGTGGCGTTTACTAAAACCTTTGCGAGGCGATCGTATTGATCATGATATTTATTAAATGACAGTTCGTCCCAGACCCATAAACCTATCGTAATGGCTACTGCCATTCCTGTTGCAAGCCCGACAATATTCAATGACGAAAACATTTTATTCCTTGCAAGGTTGCGCCAGGCAATTTTTAAATAGGTTTTTAGCATTGTATAAGTTTCTAATAATTGTGCTAAAAAGATGCCGGTTAGAACCTGTTAAAAATCAAATAAATGAATATCTGGATTATAATACATCTGTCCGGTTGTGATACAGCACCATGTCCGTTTTTGTATTGAGGATGTGGGGGTAAGGAATTGCTGTGATTTCAAATATTAGTGTTAGGTGATGGCTATCTAAAAAAAATAAATATGCGAAGAAGATTATTAACAGACTTTGAACCGGCTATCCCTGACCGGGTGGCGGATCTTTTATGGAATACGACACTTGTTAAAAAGATCAGCCAATATGGTTTTTTTGACTACGCAGTAAACGATGACCAATCAGTCACCATTGGAATTCCGGAAGGCTTTCAACTGATTCTTCGGCGTTTAAATAATCCTCCTGAAAACAATAACCTGGCGAACTATTGATATCAATAAACGTAATGATAAGTTACTGTAAGAACGCCGGCATTGCGGACGTCATCATTTAGGTAAGACAGACGAATCGAGAGCTTTCGAAATACAAGCCGGGTATAAGTGAAGTGTGCAGAGACGCTAATCAATAAACTGTTAATCATAAACACAAAAACATGACTAAACTAACAAATAAAGTTGCATACATAACTGGCGGTAGCAAGGGCATTGGATACGGTGTAGCAAAAAAATTGCTCGAAAGAGGTATGCGGGTGGCCATAACAAGTAGGTCGTTGACCTCTGCACAGAAGGCTGCCACATCACTCACAGATGATTGCACGCGCATTCTTGCATTGGAGTCAAATTCGGGTTCGTTTGAGTCGGAGCAAAAAGCCGTAGATGAAGTCTTGAAGTATTTCGGACAGCTGGATGTGGTCGTGGCAAATGCCGGAGTAGGTCACCTGGTCAGTTTTGATGAAATTACGGAGGAACAGTGGGGTGAAACGATTAACACTAACCTTACTGGTGTCTTCAATACGGTGAAAACGTCGCTGCAAGCACTGAAAGAATCAAAAGGATATGTAATTACCATTGCAAGCCTCGCAGGAACTAATTTTTTCGAAAACGGTACTGCTTATAACGCCAGTAAATTCGGGCTGGTGGGTTTTTCCCAGGCACTCATGCTCGATGTTCGAAAACATGGAATCAAGGTAACGACCATAATGCCGGGGTCGGTCGCCACGGAGTTTGCCGACAACATTGTATCTGACAAAGATGCGTGGAAAATACAACCGGAAGATATTGGCCAGATGGTTGCTGACCTCCTCGAAATGAATCCCCGGACTTTGCCCAGTAAAATAGAAGTAAGGCCAGCTAAGCCAGGTAAAGGTTGAGGGTTAAACCGTTAAATATAAACAAAAGATATCTGGCGAGGACTAGGTGGTTAACGACCAAAGTTAACTGGTAAATTTTCGCTGCCCGCAGAAAGCATAACAAGAACCAAATAAAAAACCCATAGTATTTTGATATCAAAATACTATGGGTTAAATAAGTACCCGGGACGGGAGTTGAACTTATGCAATCATATGCGATTACCACCCTTGCGAATGTTTGTAAACCCTTGCCAGGCCTCAATACTTGAAATATTTTGAAATGTATCGTTTTCAATCATTTTCAAAAAAAGGCCAACTAACGGGCCAACTGTGGAAGTAAGTGATATATTTACAAAAAACTTTCCGATGCCACGCGTTAATTTTTACCTCAAACGGCCTGACGGTGACCCCGCGAGATCTCTCGTTTATCTACAATTCAAGTATCACGGTAACAAGTTGGTTTATTCTTTTGGGCAAAAAATAGATCCCAAGAACTGGAACTCGAAGGCGCAGCGCGTCAAAAGCAACAAACTTACCACGGTCGACGGCCAGTATGCATTAAATGATCTGCTTGAAGCGCTAGCAAGAGCCTGCCTAAAAGGCTATACAAATGAGCTGGTCAAAGGGATTCCAACCAAGGAATGTCTGAAGTCTTATCTGGACCAGGTGCTACACCAGAATGAACAGGCAGCCAAGCCGGACTTAATGTCACTTTTTGACCGATTCATTTCTGGAGAAATTAAAAACAAAGGCAAGGATAAGAGTAGAAACACCTTGCAGAATTATTCCACCGTAAAAGGACACATCATTAAGTTTGCGACGTTCCAAAAGGCGCCAGTAACTTTTGACAGTATTGGAATTGATTTTCTATACCGATTCACATCATTCCTTAAGAAGGATTTGAGAAAGGAAAAAGGCTTCAGAGATAATGATTTACCATCAACCAAGGGACTGAAACAAAATACAATTGCAAAAGACATTACCGTTATAAAAACGGTCATGGGCGAGGCGGTGGACCTTGGCTATACCACCAATATGCAGTTTAAACACAAAAAATTTACTTCACCAGAGGAGCCAGCAGACGCAGTTTACCTAACAGAGAAAGAAGTCTTGAAATTATATCGTCATGATCTTACTGAAAATAAAAAACTTGAACAAGTTCGTGACTTGTTTGTTGTTGGTTGCTTCACGGGTCTTCGCTATAGTGATTATTCTAACATACAACCAGAAAATATTGTTGACACAGATGGAGACCTTTTCATCAAGATGATCACCCAAAAAACGAAAGAGTTAGTGATCATTCCATGCAACCCGGTTGTGCTAAGCATTTTCGACAGATATGAGTGCAATGCCAACCGCTTGCCTGCAGCTATTTCTTCGCAGAAGTTCAACGATTACATCAAGGTAGCCGCTCGAACCGCTGGGCTCTTGGAGAAAGGCCGTTTGTCGACTGATCCAAGTAAGGAATTGTGGGAGAATATATCAAGCCACACCGCACGAAGATCTTTTGCGACCAATTTGTACCTAGAAGGTTTCCCGTCACACGAGCTTATGAAGATTACCGGGCATAGGACAGAAAGTTCTTTCAAAAAATATATCAAAGTTACGAAAATCGAAACCGCTAAGCGTCTTTCCGACCATATCAAAAAGAACTGGAGTGGTAAACTTTTAAAAGTTGCCAGTTAATATTCGATGCAAGGGATATGGTTAAGCAATTTGCAGGAAATTCAAGACTCGATGGATCTGGTGATAATAAAGGAAATGCTCTGAAAAGCTTTGCGGTATTGACAACCGGGAGAGAGTGGAGCTGTTTCCTCTTTAAACAAAAAGGCCGCACTTGATAAGTAAAGGCCAACGGGATTCAACAAAATTCGTCATCTTGAAATATGTTTTTAACAACGAAAGCCCATACATCATGACAAAAATAGTCAACGATCTGGAACTACACCATATTCCTGATGCTCGATTCAAAGGGTTGGCTCATCGATTTAGTACACTCCAAACCCTCGAGGGTTGTATCTGTTTTATTGTCGGTGTGTCTCCTATTGAGCTTGATGGACTTCTCGCCCCGGTCTTGAGGGAAATCGATGGCCATTTGTATCAATACGGACTGAATATTGAAGAGAAAGACACTGCTGAAAAAGTGGCGAATTTTTATATCAACCTAGCGAGCGATACACTTCTGGAGGAGAAGACGAGACGAACCTTTAACAAGTTAGGGAGCGCCCGCGACTTTCACGAAAAAGTAGGGATACTCGAAGCAGAATGCGATTTTATTTCAGATCGACTCAGGGACTTTTTCATTCATATGCCATGGATAGATCGCCCGCCTGTAAAACCTGCCGGAATTGAAACGGATGTTAATCATCACTATCGACGAGCATACCAGGAAGAAAAACGCAAAGGACTCCTTTACACTTACCCGTTTAGTGATTGTCAGAAAATCAAAGCGCTTCCCAACAAATATTTAAATAATTCGATTCTCTTAACAAGGGCTGAGGGGAGCTCGGACCGGAGGTTTGAACTTGAGCTTCTTCGATGGATTGATTTAGCAAAAACCAATAAGAAAGAGTTCGATGCTAGGTTTCCGAATGCCGCTAGTAACGATCTTGCACTTACCAGTGACGTGGAAATTCATCGCGGAGGAGTGGATCAGCCAACTGAATCTTCGATGGAAGAATTCTCTAAAGCAGTATCAATAACTACGGCACCAGCCGCGCTCGGTCACCCTAAGGAACTCAAGTTGCGTACAAGACAAGCTGGGATTGCGCTTTACTATCTTTACATGAAGAAAAAACTAACTGACAAAGAAGTTTCAGTTATGTTGATAGAACATAATGGTGGAACTATCGAAAGCTTTAAAAATAAAGTCAACGCTCTCGAAAATATGAATATTTGTGCACCTGCGCACAGCTATAGAGGGTATAAAGGAAGATTAGAAGCATTTGATGATGCTATAAGGTTTATGATACTGAATCTTGATAATGAGCTTTTACCCCTAGCCAAGACAGAACGCCAGTCTTTCATAGATTCCACTGCACCACAAAATCGCCGCAAAAAACGCTAAACAATTCCCTTTCGAGTATAGCCCGGCATAACCATAAGCAATTTCCCATAACCATAAGCAGTTTGTCATATCATCTGCCGTGAATGTTCGATTTCTTTGTCTTTCAATAGTGAATGACATGGAAAACATCTTGCTAATACCTGTTCCAATTGACGCCTTTTTTGAACGAATGCAGGAAATCGTGCAGGCCCAGGTGCGAGCCGAAGTTAAAGCAGTGCTCGCTGCAGATTCAGAAGCCAAACTAATTTCATCTTCGGAAGCTTGCAAAATCTTCAGACCTGCAATTAGTAAGACAACATTATGGCGTTGGGCAAAAGACGGACGTATCACCGTGCATCGTATCGGGGGATCTACTTACTACAAAGCGCTTGAAATCGAAGAAGCTGCAAAACACCTGAAAAAATTTAAAGCAGTATAGGTCTTGGCTTTGAACCCTAAACTTTAGCAGAATCATATGAATAACTTGGAACCGACCATTGCACAGCAAAAGCAGGTAATCTCAGGCATAGCGGCCATAAAGGCGCTTCAACCGCAGCTGAAGCCCGTAACTAATTCGGAAGTCTACTATGCAAAATTTTTAGAAACTGTCTTGGAACAGAATAAAGATTACCCATTGCCACGGGCAATTGCAAACATTTATCAAAACGGAGTAGAGGTCCCGTTGCTGACTGCCAAGTCGTTTAGCTTATGGCAAGGGAAACAGAAATCTAAAAAAACAACTGCCCTTGCGCTGTTGATTGCGGCGCTGATCAGCTCGACACCCAATGTGGATCCGGTTCGCTTTACTGGCAATTGCAAAAACATATTATTTTTTGATACTGAGCAAGGCGAAAGCTATGCGGCTCGAACAATGAAACTTATCCTTCAATTAGCTGGTGTAAGTGAATCCCCAAGATTAAAATATTGTGATTTGCGTGAATTATCGCCGATAGAGCGAGTGAAAATAATTGAGGCGGGAATCAAAAACACACCTAATCTGGAGCTTGTTGTCATTGATGGCCTGGTGGATCTGATGTCTGACTTTATGGATTCGATGGAAGGACACCTAACGGTTTCGGAAATACTAAAGTTAAGTTCAATCTATGATATTCACATTGCCGGTGTCTTGCATCAAAATAAGAGCGATAATAATGCAAGAGCGCACGTTGGATCGATCTCATCCCAAAAATGTGAAATGGAGATATCGACCGAGGCAGATAAAGACGACAGGTCACAAAGTGTTGTGACTTGCGTCAACAGCCGAGGTATCCCTTTCGAGAGTTTTGCAATCAGGTGGAAGAAAGGTTCCCTGCCCCATATTGTGCAGGATTGGAAAAAATCAATCAAGGCTGAACTTAAAATCGAAAGGAATTTGGAAGCCAAAAAAGAGTTCGCTAAAACAATATTTAAACCTTTTTTGGCCCTTCCATACAAAGATGCCGTCGCTGCTATCCTTAGATCATTGGGATGCGGGACAACTACCGCTAAAGGACGATTTAAGGAGATGATAGATCTTGGATATGTCACGAAAGGCCCAGACGATTTATTCCGAATTCAGGTCGATCAGGTCAAGGGTCAGAATGGGTCAGAATTGGGTCAGATTGACCTACGTCATTAGGTCAGGTCAACCCCCCTATATATAGGGGTTGACCCTGACCCATACAAATTGACCCCACTGAAATAATTAATTGTTGACCTAAGAATTGGTTATGAGCGATTTTAAATACACACTTGAACCTGGAAGCAAAAAACACAAATGTGTCGAATGTGGACAAAAAACGTTCGTTCGATATCTGCATTCCGAAACGCTGGAGCATTTGCCTGAAGAGTATGGAAGGTGCGATCGAGAAGTGAATTGCGGCTATCATCTGAATCCGTACAAAACCGGATTTGGGAAACAAAGTCTATCTGAATTCCATCACGCTTCCCAGTATAATAACCCAAGGGCATCGAAAACAAATAAAGAAGTCCAAAGACAAATGAGCACGATTCCAATCGAATATGTTCAAAAGACGATGTCCGGTTATGACCGAAACAATTTCAGCACCTTTCTTGAGGGACTTTTTGGACGTGCAATAACGAGCGAGCTGATCGGCCGATATTTTCTGGGCACATCAAAACACTGGCCCGGCGCTACCGTCTTCTGGCAAATTGATAACGAAGGAAAAGTAAGGGCAGGCAAGGTAATGGGTTATATAGCTACAAATGGCCGGAGAGTAAAAGAACCTGTGAGTCAGATCACCTGGGTTCACTCTCTGCTTAAAGGAGAGAAAGAGCTGGCAGAGTTCAACTTGAAGCAGTGCTTTTTTGGCGAGCATCTTTTTGCCAAAGCCCCCTGTAAGCCTATCGCAATAGTTGAAGCAGAAAAGACTGCCATAATCGCCTCAATTTTCTTTCCAGAGTTTACTTGGCTTGCAAACTGGCGGAAAAAACGGGTGCGGCCTTCAAAATTTATCACGCCTTCCTATAAGTGGTGACACGCCCATCATACTTTTTCCCGACCTGGGGGCACATCAAGACTGGAGTCAAAAGGCTGATGACATAAAGGTGGCGAACAATTTACAAATATCGGTTTCGTGCATACTCGAGGACAACGCGTCACAAGCCCAACGCGCGGCCGGCTTTGACTTAGCGGATTTTCTTCTAGTGACAGATAAGAAATATGGGTGGGCACTTAATGACTATCAGTATCCGATAATGTGGGATTATCGGTTCGGTAATTCGTCATATCAACCACTTTAAAACTAAAAAAATGAGCAAGACACGGTTAGCAAAAGATGCAGAAGAAAGGCTTAGGGCACTTATTGAGCGGTCAAGCGCTTATTGTTTTAATTCGAGGAACTATGCCGTGATGAGAGCTGAAGGACATACATTAGCCGTTTGTTGTGGCCGGAGAGATTATAAAGTTCTGTTTGTCGATGAGGAGGATAAAAGTTATGAGTATTTGGGTTATGATTTTGTCACCGACAACTTTGCTGATTTCCTGTTTTTTCTTAACAAGAAATTCAATGAATTCTTAACCGACATACAACAAAATGGAACCGATCGCCAAAAAAAAGCATTTGGTTTACTTTAATACATGAATTGAAAGCATAAGTAAAGACATTGTAGACTCAAAACAGACGGACATAAGAGTAAGATTTAAAGATTTATCCATACAATGCTGTAGGCACTGAGCTGAATTCGCGGAAGTATTTCGCATTGAGTCTGGCCATTGTAAATGATTTCATTAAATGACAAATTCGTGAATATGAAGGAAACTAATTGCAAACACTGTACTTCACCCTTCTTCGGGCGAAGTAATCAGATATATTGTTCGATTACCTGTAAGGCACAAACAAATAATGCGATAGCTGCGCAACGCAAAAAAGCTACTAGGCCCGGAGAAGTGCAACTGCGAGTAAACCATCTCGTGCTAGATAGATTGTATCGTGAGTATAGAAATCAATCAATCGATAAACGACTATTGCACTTGATGGGTTTCGAAGCGGAATTCTTTACGGGAATAAAAAGAAACGAATCGAAGAATCTCTACCTAATTTTCGATTTCGGCTATTTTTTAGATACAAATGACACTATAAAAATTGTAAAAGATGCATGACCTCGCTTTTAACCCAATGGTTTACAAAATGGACATAGTAGAAATGACTGAGAAGCTTGAATCAGAAAAGGTCAATGTGGCTCTTCAACAGGAAAACAAATTACTGACAGTCATTATCATTAGTAGCTTGATTCTGGTTTGCGTATATATATTGTATGAACAAAGTGAAAATGACAACAAAGAAAAACATTGGTGAACTTCAATCATAAGGAACTTGAATGTTGATTAAAGAGCCAGAACCGGTCACAGTTCTAAGGGCCTTACAAGTAGGACTCTGATATAAAGGACGGATGTTCAGTTACAGTTGAGTAGCTTTTCAAGACTATGTATTATCCTTCGGAAATTATGAGTTAAGACTACTAGATAGAACAATAGGTGGACGTGATAAGATTCTTTCCCTGGAAAGGTATTTGCGCGCGATTTTATCGAAGGTGTTACTATTCGGGAAGCGCAAAACTAAATTGCAAATTATTACAAACTGTGAGGAATACGAAAAATATTTACCTCGGCTGAGATAGATGTAGCAGACAATACAACGATATGATTGCAGTAAGCATCTCACTTCCCATTGAGGATAATACTTGTGAATTCTTATCCTCAGGTAGATTAAGTATAAAATAATAAGACCACCCTCTTATAGCCCTACATGTTAAGTGGATCAATAAGTTGAGAATAATTTCCATGGAAATAAAAAGCACTTGCATTGTATGGTTCTCTAATTTATTACTTTACAAGACTTTTAGTATCTACCCCTTCACCTATTGGCAATGCAACCTGCGGCTGCACCCATTTGTGAACTAGTGCCACGCATCTGTTACAACGTTATCGTTAGGATGCACTGCCTGTGCCATCTTGATGTATGATAATGAATTTAGTTAGAGGTGGCGGAATACCAAAAGTAAATCAGAGAAGGTATTACGCGATGAGAGAGATTATCAGGCCATTGCCTTTACAGCGTTTATGTATTGATAGCAGCCTTGACTAAAGTTACCCAGTCTGAAATTCATATAATAGATCCTGTTCATAACGTGGAGAGTGAGGTAACCGTGTTTGAGCAAAAGACAAGCTGTGTTTATAAATCACGCACCTCTTGTCGTGCTCGGTTTCTCATGGGCGATTCAAAAATATTTGCTATCATAGGACATGCTCCAATATGTACTTCAGCTTTGCCAGTAAATGTGTTTTACGGCCTGATGGCGTTCTTATTCGAATTCATGGCTAAATCTCCAGGAATTTCTGGTGTTCGCAACGGAAAATAATTCTGGATTAATGCGAATTAAATCAAAACACCTACAGCGTGCAAGAACTATATAAATACAAAAACACAAAGCGGCTGAATCCGAATTAATGCTTTAAAAAGGTAAAGCTATAACGGAAGTGGAATTGTCCAGGCTTTAATCCTAATAAGGTAAACCAGATATTCCAAACTGATTTTCATGTCAACCACACAATTAGCACCTTATTAGGCATAAAACACCAAATAAGAATTCAATCCGCTTTATTAAATCCATCTTTTCGAACAACGTAATAAGTGTTCGCGTCGTTGCTTTCACTTTACTCAGCATGTCAACTGGTAAGATTTAATTCTGTGAAACAGGATGCAACATTTTTTCCGTCAGTTAGCAAACGTGAGAAGCTTTCTTCGTGAGTAACTAAGGAATCATAAGCAACCTAAACCACTTTGGCTGGCATTTGGCAAGCGATTTTTTAAATGATTAATCTTTTATTCGTCATATATTTTCATCTCGCCGGACGTAATTCCTGAAGCCCTCGTGTTTGTTGCTGTCGACATTCGTGGAAACATATTGCGGGCATGGCAGCGATTGGATATTGTAGTCCCGGACTTTTCGTTCACGATGTAATTTTCAGTACAATGTATGCCTACTTTAATCACAAGAAATAAATACGTCATCGTGCCATGAGGAACAAGAGAGCTGAATATTTGAGGAACTGCTGACGTCTCAAAATGGAAAATTCATTTTACGTTTCCAAAAAAGCTGTATTTTTAGTTTGAGATCTTCTTATATCCTACTACATCCGCCTACGAACTTATGAATACTTAATCAATAGATCTACCCCGTTCCCCGTGATCTGAAGTGCGGATCGCTAAACCCGAAATTGAATATGAGTACAAGGTCATATCTATATGGCTGTCTTGCTTTATCACTGTGTGCGATAGTTGCTTGTCAAAAAGACCAAACTGCTGTCACCGAAAATCTACCTAAGGCGGATTTCGACTTTGTCATTTTGAATCCAGGACAACTTCCCGATACGGTAAACTTCAAAGCACGACTTATTGCTTCAACAACTTATGAGTGGGATTTCGATAGCGGGATGAAATCGGACCTTCCCAATCCCCAAATAATTTACAGGGATATCAAGACCTACAATGTTAAACTGACCATTCGAAATAAAAACGGTGTTGACACACTTACAAAGCAGGTAAATATAACGCTTAACAAACCGAACACAATCTTTGACATCAGCATACCAAACCAGGAATTATTACCAGCAACTGCAGTTGTGAATAACCGTACAACAGGTTCAAATATAACTTACAAATGGACAGTCGGTGGAGCTAATGCTTCAACTTTAAAAACTCCATCCCTGATTTTTTCACAGCCGGGAATCTACGACGTAAAACTTATCACTACAAATGCCAGCGGCACTGACAGCCTCACCAAACAAGTCCGGATCTGGCCTTATACTTTGCCTTACCGTACATTCGCGGCTGCCCAAACAGACTTATTTGCGTGGGAAGGGAATAAGGTCATGATTTTATCACGAAATCGTACGCTCGAGAGAACTGTAATGGTGAAATGGTTAAAAGCTATGGATGATTGTTATGAGTATTACGCACTGTGTACTGGAAGAACACCGACTCCTAATGCTCCTAACTATTTCATTAACGGAAGATCAACTATCGCAGATGTAGCCAGTACCTGTGGGGCAGCTTGCGGGTATCTGGGATTTACAGGAATTGAAATTCAAAATACTTATTTTGACATTGTTTATAACAGAATTAGAACGAAAAATGAGTTTGAGCATTTTCCATTTTACGAATTCGGACGAAACTTTTGGTTTTACGGCGACAAAATCGCCTATAAGGCAAATGATCCAACAGCCACAGGGTTCGCCATCTTCATGGGTTTTATGGCAATGAAGGGAGCTGAGGTTGTTGGGAGTTCTTCAAGCTTTCAGGAAACAGAAATTGACAAATACCTTGCAGACCCGTCAAAGACATGGGCTAACACGCTTGGTGCAGGACAAACAGCAGACTTGTTCGCATCATTTTGTTTCAGGCTTGCCAGAGACCACGGTGGCGAGAATTTCGTAAGAAATCTCTGGAAAAAAATTGGTGCACGACCTAATGCTCAATCGACTCAAGATGCGGTTGACAATTTCATTCTGGCATCCTGCGCTGCGGCGAATAAAAATATCACAACCGTCTTCACGGGTTGGCGCTGGCCAATATCTGCCAAAGCAATTGACGAGGCGAAACAATATCCCTAAAATTTATTTTAAAAAAATATTGGAATGCGTACCAAATATTTTCTCCTGATAATATGTGCCTTCATGGGTTTTCAGTGCAAAAAAGATGTGAAAACCCAGCCGATACCAGAGCCGCCTATTGTTATCGAAACGGTGAAATACACCGTAGACTCAACAGAAGTATTACCTGGAACCTTTGCAACAATTACGTCTGCAAAAACTATAACGAAAGATACCAGCAACGTTCGGTTCGGAACAACACAAGTTCTGTTATTTAAGCTTGATCAACTACATTACGCATTTCTTGTCCCTGAGCTTGCGCCCGGGAGCTATCATTTAGATCTGAATCCGGTGAATGGCGAGATTTCACCAGTAATGACTGTTGGAACTTATCAAACAGTAACCAATCCTGATGAAGTGATCAATAACTATGTAAGCAGCTATGAAAAGATCATTGACTCGATCGAGAAAAATGATTTTGCTGATGGAATAAAAAGTACAGAACTGCAACTCATGCGTCAGCTTAGAACTCAACTGTCGAAAAACGTAGCTTCTCTAACCCTTGAACAGAAAAGATTAGCTGCTTATCAAATTATAAATACAAAATTCGACCGAACGCCTCTGGGAACTTCTCAGACCGACACTACATATATTTTGGGTAATCAGACAACCGATCAGGACCCTATAGAAGTTACTAGTCCAGAAATCGACTTCGCAAGATTGCAGCTGTATGGAGCTAATCTTGCATTCAAGGCAGCGATTGCATCTGCGGTTTTATGGAGATTATCGGGTACCCCACACTTCGGAGTATCCTGTTTGATAGCTATGGGAATTTATGCCTACCTTAAAGCTAAAGCGTGGAATCAGAGCAATAAAACTTCACACATGGTAGCCTATGCTGAAAGTCTATCTTCATCCTCAGGATTAGGAATATCTTCACCGATTGAAGTGCAGGAAGGAAGTTCTTTTAAACAAAAAATTTTAGGGAAGTTTAGAACTTTTCGTAGATCAGACAAGCAACTTATACTCCCTACAGTCACTGAATTCATTGAATTGAATGAAATTGCGGAAAACGAAGACCTCACAGTCAAAGGACATTTCGATAAACTTAAACAACTTTTTGGTTCATTATTGACTGACGTTACCGCAACTTATACACTTTACATTTCACCAATCTTAACAAATGCTGCATCGAAAACAATAGAACTGAAAAATAGACTAGTTAAAATAACCGGGATCAGCAATTCAAATATTTCGGCAAGCATTAGCGATGTGGGGACGCAAGGATTAGAAATTACTTTTTTCAATAGAGATAACAACATAGTAGATCAAACAGAATTTACATATCAATTGCTATATACACAACCAAATACAACAAACACTGTCTTATTAACATTAAGGGCAACATTTAAACCAGGCCTGAAAATTGGCGACGTCGCTCACGGAGGTATTGTATATTATGTTGAACCCAGTGGAGTCCACGGCTTTGTATGTGCTCCAGCTGACCAGAGTGCTTCCACAAACTGGTTTAATGCCCATACCATTTGCCGAACCTATCGAGGTGGAGGTTTCGATGATTGGTCCCTGCCATCAGGTGCCGAATTATCAATGATGTTTCGAAATAAAGGATTAATCGGTGGCTTTTCTGTCGATTGTACAGATGTAAACTTTGGTAATTGCAGTTATTGGGGTGCAGAAGAGAATGGTACCTTGTTCGCTACCAATCTTTTTTTTACCACCGGCATATTCTGGAGTAACTATGGTAAAGACGGGCTGGCAAGAGTACGAACAGTTCGGAAATTTTAATAATCAAAATAATTCCTGCACACACAATGAGTATTCTGCAATCAACATGTCACCGTATAATAGAACCCAACTATTGGTAATCGAAAATGATTTTGTGTATCCTGGCTGAGCTGTCTATTTGGTAAGCTTGAACCTACTTGAGATTCAATGAAAAAGATTATGTATTTATTGATCTGAAATTCAAAACTTACCTCGGCAGAGTACTTGCTCGCCTTCAGATTGAGCATCAGCCTGACCCAAAGACATTGACGAAGGCTTTATAATTGTTTTATTCTACTTACCTTATGCAGACGTGAGCAGCGTAAACTTAGTTTTTTAATAACCTAGCGGTTTGCGAATTTTATTTAATTGTCCAGCTTGAGTTTGTTTCAATAGTTAGTAATGATGAAGTTGGACGTACTAAACAGTCAATAAAAAAAGCGAGTGAAAAAGAAAAAGGAAAAAGGCTGAGATATTAAAAGCTAAAGTTATCGAAATAAAAACGCACAAGATGTTTACTCATTCTTTACAATTATTGATCTTATTAACTTGAAGGCTATGTCACCATAACCTTCAAGTTTACATTTAAAGATAACTGTAAAGAAAAAATCATAGTTACCAAGCAAAAGTTTCAAAATATGCATAACAATTCGCAAGAGGTTATTAATACATTTTTTCAAAGTTTTTATCAAGAAAGAATTCAAATAGCAAAAGAAGTTGGTAAACATTATCATAGACAATTAGACACCGCTCTGTTAACTTTTTGGTTCTCTGTCCTAGACTTTTATGGTGGTATATATTATATTGGAAAAAATAATCAAAAGCAAATGTATCGAGGTGTCAACTTAAAATTGGCAAACAAAGACAGTTTCAAACTCTTCGTTTGTGATTTTTTTCCTGCACCTGAGAATGAACTTGGTGAGTTCTTATATACTGTATTTCGATCCGGACTTGCTCATCAGCTGTCTCCCAAAAAAGGAGAAATAATCTGGGACGCGGGGAATCCGAAATTGCTCTGGGTGAAAATCGATCTTGCGGAGCCGAAAGATACGGCAAACAAGGTTGCTACCATGAATATTCATCGACTAGAACAGTTAGCATTTGATGCTTATCAACAGTTTCGGGCCAAAATTGAAAATGATGAAATGATCACTCTGTGTGGAAATATAAAGACACATCTACTCGATGTGGAAGATGGTCTTGAAGATGGTAAAACTATTCACGATCAATTTACAAAACTTCCCAACCTTGTACAAGTTTCCATCAGAGTATAGTGTTTAAATGATGATAGACTGGTCTACTTAAAGATTCCTGGTTATTTGACAATGTTGAAAAGGTGGGAAGTTAAAATTGTCTGTGGCAAAATGTCGTCAGGGCTTTTTGTCCCCCTAATTTATTACGCTTCGACGCAAACAATTACAATCAGTTCGTAGAAGATGTAGACAAGGAGAGACTTAAAGTCGAAGCAAACAGATTAGATACTTTCGGCATAAATGCAAATTTTAACTGCGAACTTTTAAAATCCGTCTATCTAACATATTACTCACGAAATAGCGGTTTACAGGGAACTTGAGGAATGAATATTTCAAAAACAATGAGTGGGGCAAAAGAAAATCACGGGGAAACGCCACTGCAAAAGATGCCACTGCCAAATGACGCTCGTGTTTTTTTGAAATATATAGACAAGTGGCGATTCTACGGAAAATTGAGCGAGAATCTGAAGAAATTGCATTAATATGGATTCATAAGAATAACAGCATCGGCTGTTTTATCAGTTAAATCAAAGATAATACCTATTTAAGACGTCCTCCATGACAAAATTCTGGTTCATCATCTTTTCACAAATCTTCGCCGCCTGCATAGTTTTTTTTACCACAGATAACCTTATCATAAAAAGAAATAAGGGTCAGATTTTTCGGCCTGAATCAAAGTACCCTCTAACAAAGAAAGGGTTTATTTTAGCGATGATTTTCATCTTCATAATTGGCTTATCCATTTGGCAGGAGGTTGATGACCAACATGAGAAGGACAAGACTCAAAAAGCAAATAAACTGGAGATTACGAATCGAGACAGCATTGCCAATAAAACTCAAAATTATCGAGACTCTATCGCGTTCGCCAGACTTCAAGAAAGCAAAAGAGAAACTATCGAAGCCTTAGCACAATATGGGTTAAAATATGATACAGCTCAAAAGAGGATCGAAAAACTTGTGAAAGATTCTTCACGAATATTGATTGTTAAAGGCGTGGAGCCGCTGATAAAGTTTTGTGCATCGTCGCCAATTTCTTTTGTTCAATCACCAGACATAGATACCGTCACAATCAAGATTTGCAATGAAGGAGCGGTCAGTAGAAATATAACTATGCGGTTTTTCTTTTTCATAGCTGACAAAGACGATTACGAACCTTACAAAAACTTACAATACCTAATTGAATATCGAGGATTGATCAGCCCTTTCGCTTTAGGAACCCCTGAATGGAGAAATTTTAGTATTCCGTTCAAAAAAGAAATAGAAGGCTTGCGCTTGTTAGTTTTGGTAGCCGGTAGCTACACCAATTCAGATGCCTCAAAGACTTTCTTGATCGATGATACCCTCTTGTTCGATTTCAGACTTAATCAACATCGATTTCCTGTTGATCGCGGAAAAAAATTAAAGGAATTACTTGAGGCTAAAGGAATCAAGATCTAAATCGCATGGTTAAAGATCGGAAAACCTAACCCAGATAAAGTGTATTTAAACATTTTAAACTAGTCATCTCAGATTGAAAAACTATAGTTACAACTCACCCATCTGCTTCTGAAATGAAGCCAGCCCATCACTATCACCCAAAATAAACAACGAGCACTGTTTTAGTTGCTGTTGGTTCCGGGAGAGAACATAATTTGTTTCGTCCTGTGGTAGGACATGTATTTTATGTATCACATTCGGATCAAGCTGCTGATGATTTGGCCGAATTGAAAGCAGATGCTTGCTATCGAGGGGAACGCATCTGACATGCCCACCATTTTCCATGCCGTTAATGTCGCGGCTCCATTCTGTAGTAATTGGGTTGTCGCTAGTGATGAATGATGCATCTGTAGTAAGAGACACCAAAGAAATAATACTATCAGCCACCCTCTTTTCAGAAGTTTCTGCAATGCCTTGAAATAACACACTATTGAAAAAAGGCTTATCCCAAGGTATGACTAATGCTTTTAATTCAGTAAGTGACCTACCTTTGATAGGGATGGTATGACGACGGTGAACAAAAGTTTGCTTTGCATCGTTTATTTGTAGTCGGCAATTAACAATGCACAGTTTTCGGCAATTAAGCGTGCACAATATTTAGGCAGGAAACATGCACAAATTTCTTTGTAAGGACGCATGATGAAGAATAAAAGTACAGGGTTTTAATTATTTTTTGCAAAGATT
>NZ_DATHKG010000083.1:0-47479 GCF_035489435.1 Flavitalea sp. | reverse complement strand
TACATATGCCTGGATGATTGTTGATCCTGTAAAGGTCAAACTTTTGAAACAAAACCATCAGCCCCAATATCCACAAAAGCCCCCCAACGGCGATACAAAATCTTTTTCAAATAACAATCGTGGTTCTGGTTAGAGGTTTACACTGAATGTCTACATCTGAATTGTTGAAGTATAATTCGATAAGCGTAATTCAGCGAAGGATAGAGAAGCTTATCGGGATAATTGCAATTGCGACTATTGCATTGCAATAACTGCATGCTGCTAACGGAATGCTGAAACCTGAAGTGCTAATAGAAGTGCTAATAATGGAATGCATAGACTGCAATCCTGATAACTGCGATAAGTGAATGTTGAATTTTGTTGTGCTGTTCGCATATCTCCTCAAGTGAACGAGGTTAGAACGTGCAGGATGGCCTGAGGTTGGGTTGATTTGCCACATTCGATTCCTGGGCGGAGTTACTGAAGCCGAGCAGGGCTGGGCAGCCACTACCGCTGAAAGAATGGTTAAAAAAGCCGATCAAGGCACTAAAAGCTGGCCGGAGACAACAGCAGCCACCGGCATAAACGACCAAACTAAGCAGGAATCACAGTGGCAAATCAAACTAACCGAAAGGCCCATCCGGCGAAGGGAAGAACCGAGTGAACTCCCTGAACGTGCAAAATCAACAAATTACAATAATCCAGGAAGCTAGCTTTTTACGGGTTTACCATATATTCGTGAACATAATCCACGAATGCTATGACGCTACTTATGATTGTGTTGTGTATCCTATCCCTGGTTATTCTTATTTCCTGGGGCAAGATAAACGCCTTCCTTGCTTTTCTGCTGGTATCTATTGCAACCGGGCTTTTACTCGGAATCCCGTTGAGGACCATAACAGGGTCTGTTCAAAAAGGTATCGGTGACACACTTGGCAGCCTGGTAATTGTAATTAGTCTTGGTGCAATGTTAGGCAAACTAGTGGCTGAAAGTGGCGCAGCGCAGCAGATTGCCTCTACTATGATGGGGATTTTTGGCCTGAAATATATCCAGTGGGCGTTGATGGCAACCGGTTTTATAGTTGGAATTCCACTTTTTTATAATGTCGGATTTGTATTAATGATACCGCTCATTTTTTCAGTGGTATATCAATACAAGCTTCCGGCAGTCTATATCGGTTTACCTATGCTGGCTTCCCTCTCGGTAACCCATGGTTTCCTTCCACCACATCCGGCACCTACCGCCCTGGTTGCCCAGTTTAAGGCTAACATGGGTCTTACCTTATTATATGGAATGATCGTGGCAATACCTGCCATCATTGTTGCGGGACCTATATTTTCAAAATCGCTCAGGGGAATCATATCTGTACCGCTCAAGACCTTCGAGGTTCAGACTCTACCGGCCCACCTTTTGCCAGGAAGAGCTAATAGTTTTTTATCATCCCTCCTGCCTGTGATCCTGCTAATGGCAACTACAGTAATTCCTTTTTTTCTTCCGGCAGAAGGGGTCGCCCGCGACGTGGCCGTTTTCGTCAGCGAGCCAACAACTGTAATGCTTATTGCACTGATAGTTGCCACTTATACCCTGGGAATATTGATGGGCAAAAAAATGAGTACCATCATGAATCTCTACAGCGATGCTGTGAAGGACATTGCAATGATCATTTTTATCGTTGCCGGCGCAGGTGCATTAAAACAGGTTTTTGTTGACAGCGGCGTGAGCAACCAGATAGCCAGCGTTTTACAAACCTGGAACATTCACCCATTATTACTCGGCTGGCTGATAGCCTGTATCATCAGGGTCTGTATCGGATCCGCGACCGTAGCCGGACTAACAACCGCCGGTATTATGGCCCCGATACTTATACAGTCAAATGCAAATCCAAACCTGATGGTGCTGGCGATTGGTGCAGGAAGCCTGATGTTTTCGCATGTGAATGATGGCGGATTCTGGATGTTTAAGGAATACTTCAATCTTAGCATGAAAGATACACTTCGTTCGTGGTCATTAATGGAATCGATCGTTGCTATTGTCGGTATCATAGGGGTAATGATTCTAAACGCCTTTGTTTAAATATTTTAGCGAAATTTATTTTAATAACGATCGTTTACAATGATTGATTATTAAACATGATAGTTTACTAATCGGGATAATTTATTGGTCAGGATAGTTTATTGGTCAGGATAGTTTATTAGCCGGAATAGTTTTTTGACCAGGATAGTTTATTTGTCAGGATAGTTTTTGATCGCGACAGTTATTAATCACGATAACCATTTTATTCCGATATTTAATCAATCACTAATTAATCACGAACTAATCAACTACGAAGTTGTTAAGCATGATTGGAACTAGCGACTATAATCATTTATTCGTGATAGTCAATTTTTGCAATAGTCAATTTTCGCAATAGTCAGTTTTGGCAATAGTCGTTTCGCAATAGTTATTCTAACAAATACTTATTTTATTATACAATAGTCGCAAATATGGTAATACGTACAGGTATTGTAGGTTTCGGGATTTCGGCAAAAGTTTTTCATGCTCCTTTTATAATAACTAATCCAGGTTTTAAACTCGTGAGTGTGCTGGAAAGATCTAAATCCGAATCGGCGCAAAAGTATCCCGGAGTTCGTATCGTAAGGTCAATTGAAGAAATGGTAAATGATCCTGAAATCGACCTTATAGTTGTTACAACTCCTAATGAAACGCATTTTCCTTATGCTAAACTGGCACTTGAGGCAGGTAAAAACGTAATCCTGGAAAAACCTTTTGCAAATACATCTGGCGAAGCAAAAGAGCTGGTTCAAATAGCAGCCACAAGCGGAAAAATGCTCAGCGTTTACCAGAACAGGCGATATGTAAGTGACTATCATACCATCAGGGAAATCCTGGATAAAAAACTACTGGGTGACATTCATGAATTTGAAGCGCATTATGACCGGTATCGGATCGAGGAAAGGCCCCAGGCCTGGCGGGAAAAGCCAGAACCTGGAAGCGGGATACTTTTCGATCTTGGGGCTCACCTTATTGACCAGGCACTGACATTATTTGGATGGCCCTCCGGAATCATTGCAGACGTGAGAATGCAGCGTTCTCATGCGAAAACAGACGATTATTTTGATCTGCGCCTCGACTATGGATTTTTGCATGTCCGGTTAACTGCGGGTATGCTTGTACGTGAGCCCGGGCCCAGGTATATGATTCACGGTACAAAAGGCTCATTCATAAAATATGGCGAGGATGTACAGGAAGCAAAACTGAGAGCCGGCGAATTACCATTGGGTGCGGATTGGGGTGCTGAACCTGAATCTATTTATGGACTATTGCATACTGAAATCGATGGAAAAATCATCAGGGAAAAATATCCTTCCCTTAAAGGAAATTACGGTGACTACTACAGGAACATTTACGAAACACTTGTCAAAGGAAAACCGCTTTCCGAAACACCCGAGCATGGATACAATACCATCCGTATCATCGAGGCAGCTTTTGAAAGCAGCAGAATAAAATGCTCCATCCCTCTCTGATTCCAATCATCTCTAACCCTCACCCCTAATCACAAACAACTCATCGCCCGACAAATCACAAACAACTCATCACCCGACAAATCACTCACATGCCTCATAACACTGCTTATAATCTCATAACTCAATCACCTCAAAGACTCAACTCACCACTCAACTCACCACTCAACTTATCACTCATCACTCATAACTCATAACTCCCAACGTCGCTCACCATCAAACTACATCCCCTTACATCACTGTTGTCCATCCGGCCCTGTACTTCGAATCTAAGATCGTTGTGCACGACGCCTATATCGTCGGTCGCTATAAATGAACAGGAGTAAAGATTAGCCAGGTCGATAATGTTAAGTATTCCCTTGCCGTTATGATTTACGGAAAGAGGATCATCTTCATCTCTTACCATAACCCTCATCCATGGCGGGCAACTGAACAAACCATTTGAGAGAGAATATGCCTGGGATAACAATTCCGTCATGCCATATTCTGAATGAATATCCGTTAAATTAAAATACTTCTCAAGGGTTTGATGTAAATGTGGACGTGTAATTTCAGCACGACGACCTTTCATTCCTCCGGTCTCCATTACTACAGCATTATTAAGTGGCATACCGAACTGTTCGCCAAAATCCAGCAATGCGAAGCTCACACCGATAAGCAAGGTGCGTTGACCTGCCTGCTGTAATTTCACCAGGTTGTCTCTTAATTTCTGGTGTTCGTATAGATAGAATCCACCCAGGGGATGTTTTGAAGATTTGATTAACTCATCAACCATCATAACCAACGATGAGGATGATCTTTCAAGATATGAAGGTAATAGTCCTATCACGCACCATTTTTCCGGCAAATCATAAAATAATTTAAATGCTTCCATAAAACTGCGGCGGTAAAGGCCGGTTTTTTTCACGAAGTGTTTACTGCTGACAGAACCGGTAGTTCCACTGCTTTCGAATATTACCTCAGGCTCAAACTGGCCTGTAACTATTTTTTGTGTTTTGAAAAACGAAATTGGCAAAAACGGAATCTCAGATAGCCGGGAGATGCTGAACGGATCAACTTTGAGAGCGGAAAGATAATCCCGGTAAACCTCATTATTTGCTGCCTGGAAACGGAACACCAACATAGCAATCGCCTCAAAATTCCCGGCATTCGCCTGAAAAATTTTATCTTCGTATTCACAATTCATATACTTATATTCACTTTCCGACCGTTAAATTTGTAATCAATAATGTTTTTTAATATGCGGTACATTTTACCTGCTTTGGTGTTGATAGTTACGTTGATAGCGATTTCGTGCAGCAAAGATAAGGTAGACACCAAACCATCCATTAATGTTAAATCACTCAGTTCGAAACTCATTCCTGTGAACGGTGACCTGAGTATTAACCTGGAATTCCGGGACAAAGAGGCGGATCTTGAATCCATTTTTGTTCAAAAAATCAGGCAGAACCTCCGGAAAACCACAACTATCAGGGATACTTTTTCACTATCAGTAGCAGATTTTCCAAAAAAAACCAACGGTGAACTGGAAATGAGGCTGTTTTATCAGTTGCAATTAATATCTGCCGAGCGCGCACCGGCCAATCCGGGTTCATCCACCGGCTTTGAAAGTGACAGTATTATTATCAGACTTGCTTTAAGGGATAAGGACAAACACGTTAGCGATACCGTTACTACTGAACAAATAGTAATTCAACGTATAAACTAAACGAGACCGGTAAATGCTTTCACCGGGACCTCTTTCTAACAGTTATGGACAACACTAATCGCAGAGGCATGCGGGGGTTGGTCAAATCGTCCATTCATTTCCTGGTATTCAGCAGTATATACATCGCAGTTTGCGCATTGGTGATGATTTATCAGACAAACCAGCTGTTGAATCTTCAATATGATGTTTTTCATTACTGTTGCTTTGTTTTCTTTTCTACGATCTGTAGTTATAATTTTCATTGGGGACTTACACCATCTGTTGAAACTAATATGGTGAGACTGGGGTGGACAATCCGTAATAAAACCGTTCATAAAATCCTGTTTATCATTGGGGTAATTGGTGCGGTCTGGTATTTTTTCTATTTCACGGAGCACTGGTTTTGGCTAGGCATAGGCGTTATTCTCACATTTCTGTATTCGGCCCCGAAAGTGCCTTATCTCAGAATACTGAGGAATATTGCTGTAGGTAAAACTGTATTTCTTGCAATGGTCTGGATGTATGTTACCACGGCCCTGCCCATCTTTATTTCAGGCAAAAACTGGGACTCATCTCAAATATTATTCTGCGCTTCCCGTTTGTTCTTCATTTATAGTATCTGTATCCTGTTCGATTACCGTGATCGTGATTATGACAAAAAAGAGGGAATCAGGAGTATGATCACTTATCTCGACAACAAAGGTGTGGACAAGCTATTTTATTTTTCCTTGTCAGCATTTGCAATTATTACCTTCTTACTGGTTTGGTGCGGATTTACAACATTACAGGTAGTATTGATACTTTTGCCCGGCTTAATTATGATACCATTGTACTATGTGGCGAAGAAAAACTTTTCCGACTATCTTTACTATATTATCCTTGATGGAATGATGATGTTATCCGCATTGCTGACCTCGATTTTTATTTAAACCGACAATCATTTAAACCAACTATCATAAAATATGGCTAAACAGTTATCCAAAAAAAAATCGGCTCCGGGAATAACCGGAAAATCCTATGAATTTTTAAAAAGTTATCTGAATAATCCTTCACCCGTTGGTTTTGAAAGCAGCGGTCAGAAGCTTTGGCTCGACTATATTAAACCTTATGTTGATAGCCATTTTACTGACCCATATGGAACGGCTGTAGGGGTAATCAATCCAAAAGCGACCTTCAAAGTAGTTATTGAAGGTCATGCAGATGAAATCAGCTGGTTTGTTAACTATATCACTCCGGAAGGACTTATTTATCTTAAAAGAAATGGTGGTGTCGATCACCAGATTGCTCCTGCTCAACGAGTGTTTATTCATGGCAAAAAAGGACCTGTAAAAGCAGTTTTCGGGTGGCCGGCAATACATACCCGTCTCAGCAATAACGATTCAAAAGAACCACAACCAAGAGTTGATAATTTATGTCTTGACTGTGGCGCAAGGAATAAAAAAGAAATTGAGGATCTGGGCATACATATAGGAGCCGTAGTTACCTACCAGGATGGCTTCGATGAAATGGCCTATGACTATTATATAGCAAGAGCTTTTGACAACCGGATCGGTGGTTATATGATTGCAGAAGTGGCTCGACTTATCAGGGAGAACAACAAGAAACTTCCATATGCTCTATATGTTGTGAATGCTGTACAGGAGGAAATTGGTTTGCGCGGTGCGGAGATGATAGCACGCCGGATAAAACCGGATGTTGCCATCATAACAGATGTTACGCATGATACACATACCCCGATGATTAATAAGATTATTGAAGGTGATGTACTCTGTGGAAAGGGACCTTCGCTGGCGTATGGACCTGCGGTTCATAATAAGCTGCTGGCCTTTGTTGAGAATATTGCCTCACAGAAGAAGATCCCGGTACAAATGCGTACGGTTTCAAGAAGTACCGGTACTGATACCGATTCATTTGCTTATGCGAACGAAGGATGTCCTTCGGTGTTAATTTCTATCCCTTTGCGATATATGCATACAACCGTCGAGATGTTGCATAAAAAGGACATCGAACAGACCATTGAATTGATGTATGAAACGCTTCTGGCGCTTACCCCATCAACCAATCTTAGTTATTTTCATGATTAACCTCTACTTCATTTATATCGACCCAGGCAGCGGTAGTTACCTTATACAGGCAATTATCGCTGCTGTTTTGGGCGCCCTGTTTTATTTCAAAACAATCTGGTGGAAAGTGAAATCTTTTTTTAAAAGGCCAAAAAAAGACAACGAAAAATCGAACGACCTCTGAACCCGGGATTTCACCCCGGGCCTTGCGAAATCAACCCCTATCGGGGTTGTGCGTTTGTTCCACGCACTCACTCTAGACTTACCATCACCAACTCAGCCAATCAACTCGGTCACTCAACTCATCACTCATCACTCATAACTCATAACTCAACTCACCACTCACCACTCACAACTCACAACTGAATTTCACCTGAGTCTCGCATCAAGCAGCTGTGGCATCCATACAACAAAATAAGAAGCTTCTGCACCGTTGCCTGCTGAAGCATAATCGCATAATGCTACCTGTATAGGTTTTTCGCGATTTTCAGGATAAGATTCCGGAGCGAAAAGCCCTTTTACTTCAATCCAGATATCTTTTTTACTTGTTGCCGTATCTGTCAGGATAAATCCTCCATCTTTTGTTTTGACTGGCTTGAGTACTGCAGTCAGTTCCGGTCCGCCCAGCCTTGTATCCCTGGCAAATAATACAGGGCCACGCATGAAAGCAACATAAGTTGGATTTTTACCGAGCGTTTGCAGTCTTGTGGTCATATCAAATGCCAGTTCGATTCGATCGCCGTTTTTCCAGGTCCTTGTCAACTTTTTAAAATCACCTGCTGTTACACCAGTTATCATTTCACCATTCACTTTCACAGTCGTATTTGAACTCCATTGAGGGATCCTTATCCTCAATTCGAATGATTCCGGTTTTGTCAGCGTTATGGAAGCAACAACATTGCCGTTTTGTGGATATTGAGTTTGCTGGTTAACTGTTATTTTTTGTTTTTTCGGACTAACAGATTCGTATACACCATCAACAAAAAAATTGATCGAAATACCGTTTGCAGCTGACATCACTGTTGTGTGTGGAAGAGTGAACAACCCCCTTGGCCCGCTCGCAATACAGCAGTTAAGTCCCATATTACAATGCTCCTCTCCTTCCATTCTTCTTCCTGAAAGAGGCGTATACTGCGCCCAATGCCTGCCATCGGGACTCATAGCTCCCAGCAAAGCATTGTAGTAAGCAATTTCTATCGCATCAGCATATTTTGATTCTCCTGTGAGTTTTAAAAGTTGCTGGCTCAGTTTTATCCAGGTAACAGTCACACAGGTTTCCTGGTATTTGTAAATTGAGTTAGCCTGCAACTGCCTGCCACCAAACCAACATTCAATGGCAGAGCCGGAGCCGGCAGCATTTATCTCGGTTTCAAGAATGTTCTGCCAGGTTTTCTCTACCGCTTGCCTATACAAAGGATTACCCGTTATCCTGTACAACTCCAATAACCCCTCGTAACAAGACATCATCTCATATGATTTCTGCCCCTGCATCCAGCTGAACCATTTTTCAGGGCCGGGATTTGGAAACCTTGAAGCAACATCTACGGAGGCTTTGCTGATGAGTTGAGGTCCGACAGGAGTTTCCCATTGGGCAACAATTTTTTCTGCTGCTTCAAGATATTTATTGTTTTTTGTACGTGTATATAACAGGCAAAGCGGTTCAAGAACCGATGAAGCAGCCATACCACGATGATTTCCTTTTGTAACGATGGTATCACCCCGGGCAGACAAATCGCTCAATAAGTTATCAGCAAGCTTTGAAGCCGCAGCTAACGTGTTTTTATCCTTTGTGATATCATAATAATCTATGAGCCCGAGCAAACAATATTTTCTTCCCCAAATGTCCCATTGATCCAACAGATTTGTTGCTTTGT
The DNA here is from genome assembly GCF_035489435.1 of Flavitalea sp. Lineage (NCBI taxonomy): Bacteria > Pseudomonadati > Bacteroidota > Chitinophagia > Chitinophagales > Chitinophagaceae > Flavitalea > Flavitalea sp. The sequence goes on along the minus strand of NZ_DATHKG010000083.1, from coordinate 38,354 downwards.
AATTCCCTATATATCCGTCAGGCGTCTGGGTTTTTACTAAGTCAGCAACTGCCTTGTCAAGTATAGCCTTTGAAGCTGCAGTTGGCTGATAACGATATGCAAGAACAGCGGAGGTAAACCATTTGCCCCAGAACTCAGTTTGCCAGCAACGTGTTTCATCACGATGTTTAAATGGTTCAATCAGCCGGTTTACATCCTGCGCAAACACACGATTGGCGGAAGCATTTGCAAGTTTTTCGCCTATAAATCCATTGATTTTTACGGCTTGACCTGCCACGAGATTGTCAGCCTGGGCAATGGACCTTCCGTTGTTTATCAATAATATTGCAATTGCAAATGACAGACAAAACCTTAGTTTGCGGAGAGAAAAACACATGGCAGAAATTAATATTTTTGTAATTACATTTTCAACGAAAACCATTGTAGCTAATCTACTACATTTCGCGTGTATAGATAATTTAATCTCTAAGGCTAAGCAATAAATTGTTTTTCTTTGATACATGCTTAAACATATGGCGTGAATACAAACCGGCACCCGTCGTCTTATAGAGATCCTTCAGGGCATATTTTTGAACAGGATGGAATAATCTACCGGCAAATCAACAAGTCTTATGCTGAAGATTATTCACAGCTGAAAAATTCTGGTTTGCTTGCTAAACTGATAGCAAAGAAACAGATGGTTAAGCACGAAGAAATGAATGCTATTGCGGGAGCCAATGATTCTGCATGGATGGTGATTAAACCAGAAAAAATAAAGGCGATCAGTTATCCTTCTGAATGGAGTTTTGATGCGTTGAAAGCGGCCGCACTACTTCATCTTGATATCATGGAAACTGCGCTTGCACATGACATGATCCTTAAAGATGCAAGTCCTTATAATGTTCAGTTCGTAAGCGGGCAGGCCATTTTTATTGATACCCTTTCTTTTCAACGTTATAACCAGGATTTACCATGGATTGCTTACCGCCAATTCTGTGAATGTTTTTTATTCCCGCTTTTACTTGAAAACTACAAGAGGTTTTACATTAACCAGGTTTATCAAAGTTTCCCGGATGGAATTACCGCGGCAGAAACCGCCACCCTTTTACCTTTCAGAAGCCGGCTAAGCCTGGGTTGCTGGCTGCATGTTTTCCTGCCTGCATCGGTTGCTAAAACAAAACATACAGTGAGGGGGGAAATAAGATTCAGCAAAAAGAAAATGATAAACCTGGTGAGTCATCTGCGGGCTCTTATTTTAGGACTTAAATCAAATGATAAATCTCCGGCAGCCTGGAATACTTATTACGCTGAAACCATCCTGAGTGAAAATTATCTCGCAAGCAAAAGAACCATCTTTACTCAACTTACAGGCGATCTACAAATATCTGTTGCCATTGATATCGGATCAAATGATGGCTTTTTTTCAAACCTGTTAAGCAGTAAAGGAGCCATTGTTATTGCCATTGATAATGATGCGCCATCAATAAACCGTTTATTCCTTTTAAGCAAAAAAGAATCACTTAACATATTATCACTCGTAGTAGATATCACTGCTCCCACACCTGCCACAGGTTTCAGGAATCTTGAACGAAGTAGTTTCCTCCAAAGATTAGATTGCGATCTTATATTGGCACTCGCACTTGTTCATCATCTTGTTATCGGCAAAAATATTCCCCTCAGTATGCTTGCTTCATTTTTTAGTGAGTATACAAAATGGCTGTTAATTGAATTCGTACCCAAAGATGATCCCAAGGTAACTGCTATGCTGGCCAACAGGGAAGATGTATTCCCTGACTATAACCATGAAAATTTTGAATCCACACTAGCCGTCTATTTCGACCTTATTAATAAGCAAACTATTCCCGGAACAACCAGAACAATGTATTTGTATAAAAAACATGAAACCAAAAGTGGTGAATGATAACTAAATTTCATAATTCATAACTCATAATTCATAATTATTTTTCTGTACGTTTGCTTGCAAATTAATCGTATGATGGACACGCGCAGAAACGATTGGACAAAAGAAGAAATCCAGGAAATTTATAATACCCCATTGCTTGATCTGATATTTAAGGCAGCCACTGTTCACCGTCAATATGAGGGAACAGGAGAAGTACAGGTTTGTACATTATTATCTATAAAAACAGGGGGCTGCAGTGAAGATTGTGCTTATTGCCCGCAGGCTGCCAGATATAACACTGATGTGAAGGTACATGCGCTGATGAAAAAAGAGGAAGTGCTTAACTACGCATTACAAGCTAAGGAAGCTGGTTCTACAAGGTTTTGTATGGGTGCGGCCTGGCGCGAAGTGAGAGATAACCGTGACTTCGACAGGGTGCTCGACATGGTAAAGGGTGTTAATTCTTTAGGCATGGAAGTTTGCTGTACACTTGGGATGCTTACATCCGAACAGGCACAGAAGTTAGCAGACGCTGGTTTATATGCATATAATCATAACCTGGATACTTCTTCAGAATATTATGAAGAAATAATTACCACCAGAACATATGAGGATCGTTTGCAAACGCTCGATAATGTGCGTAAAGCCGGAGTAAGTGTCTGTTGTGGTGGCATAATCGGACTTGGTGAAAACCATGCTGACCGTATTACCATGCTTCACACCTTAGCAACCCTTCCTGAACATCCGGAAAGTGTTCCCATCAATGCCCTGGTTCCGGTAAAAGGAACTCCACTGGAAAACAACACACGTGTTGATGTGTGGGATATGATCCGCATGATAGGCACAGCAAGGATCCTTATGCCCCGAACAATGGTGAGGTTAAGCGCAGGACGGGCCACAATGACCGTTGCTGAACAGGCTCTTTGTTTTATGGCCGGGGCGAATTCTATTTTCGCCGGTGAAAAATTACTCACCACTCCGAACCCAAGTTTTGGAGAAGATAAAATTATGTTTGAGCTATTGGGCTTGTCGCCGAGGGAAGCTTTCAAAAACGAGAAAGTAGAAGTTTTTTAGAAGAAGAAATGGAAGTTCACAATTTTCCGAATGTTGAAAATTCGTTGAGCTTTATATTCAGACCAACCTGGTGGTATGCACGGCTACTCTGATAATAAGCCTGTCCATATCTTAGTTGTATTTTTTTAAACAAAACACCGACACCAGCTGAAAAACCATTGACGCCGTTACCTGATGTCGCGATATTCAGTTCTTTTCTTCGCAGGTAATTGTAGCCGATCGAAACTTCCACCTTATCAGTGATATAAACCTGGGTGGCCAAAATGATATGTCTGAAAATATTATCGAGGCTAAAACTTTTCGTGTTCTGATCCAGACCGTTTTCATCATTGTATACCGAATCATTATAGGTTACATCAAACCTGTGGAGGCGATTCATTGTTAATGAAAACTGGAGTGGCGCGTTTTTCAATCTTTTTGAAACCCCCAGCTGAAGGTCAAATGGCAATTCTTCTCTTGAGCTGACCGTATATGTGTTCAACTGCGTGCCTATGTTTTTTATCACAAACGAAGCCTGAAATCCTGCGCTTGTATCGAGGTAGGACAAACCAAGATCTATTGCGGCTCCAGAAGAAGTATAAGCACCATAACGCGATCCGATATATTTTAGACTGGCCCCATAAACCCATCTAGATAAATAATTACGGCTCATGCTTAACTGAACCACGTAATCTCTTGGCTTAAATATTCCCATGATATTACCTGAAGCGTCTGTTTGATCCACTGAACCGTAATTAAAATAAACCACCCCGAGTGCAAAATTTGTTTTGAGTGATTCATCCCGGTATCCTGCCTGCAGGTGATAGTTTTTTATCCCTCCATATAATGAATTAAAAACAAAAGAAGCCTGCGTATGCATGGTTTGCCTTAACAAAGACGGATTATGGAAGGCCATCCCGATATCTTCCGATTGATTGGAAATGTTTTCACCGCCAAGAGCTGTAAGCTGGGGTGTATTTGACAGCCTAAGAAAATTAAAAACGCTGCTGCCGCCTAGCGTTTGCGCATCAAGGGCTATGCTTCTGATAAGGAAGATCGTGATGATTGCGCCTCGTTTCATAGTCGAAACGAATATACCCAAAATAAAAATTCCTCCATGGACATGGAGGAATTTCTTTAACCCTTAAAACAACCAACATGAAAAATTCTTATTGATTATTTAAATATAACAGGGATTCCAATACAATGTTTACCTGATAGTTACATAATCGATTAAAATGCCATTAAAAACCTCATCAACTAAGTGCAATATCTAAGACTTGTGTCATGGTTTTTACATAATGGAACTTTAGTCCCTTGATAAATGAAGAGTCAATCTCCTGGATATCCTTTTCATTTAACCAGCACAAAACGATCTCTTTTATACCTGCGCGTTTCGCGGCAAGGATCTTTTCTTTGATTCCGCCCACTGGCAAAACCTGTCCCCTCAAAGTAATCTCCCCTGTCATGGCGAGGTAACTTTTTACCTTCCGGCCACTGAGCGCCGAAGCGATCGCCGTCATCATAGTGATGCCTGCGCTCGGACCATCTTTGGGTACCGCACCTTCGGGAACATGAACATGAATTGTTTTAGTACTAAACAGTTCGGGTGCCAGATCAACCTTCTTAGCATTTGAGTGCAAAAAAGTGAGTGCCGTGATTGCAGATTCTTTCATCACGTTGCCCAGATTTCCTGTTAGTTTCAACTCACCTTTCCCTTCACTGATACTTGTTTCAATAAACAGTATATCACCCCCGACATAGGTCCAGGCCAGTCCCACCGCTACTCCAGGCATGTTTGCCACCTTATATAATTCATTGCTGTACCTCGGTTTACCCAGGATCTTTTCTATGTCTTTTATTGTGAGCCCGGCCTTGATCTTATCTTTCATTGCATATTCACGGGCCTCATAACGCATCACAGATGCCAGGTAACGATCCAACTCACGCACCCCGCTTTCACGCGTATAATCCTGTATAATTTTTTCAAGAACCTTATCAGGTATATTGAATGTCATATCCTTCAGACCATGGGCTTCTTTTTGCTTTGGAACCAGGTGCCTGCGACCGATCTCAATTTTTTCTTCCACCGCATAACCGCTAAGATCTATGATCTCGAGCCGGTCGCGCAGAGCGGGTTGAATGTGATTGATATCATTGGCTGTTGCGATAAACAACACTTTGCTGAGGTCATACTCAAGCTCCAGGTAGTTATCATAAAAAGTATAGTTCTGCTCAGGATCCAGTACTTCCAGCAAAGAGGATGAGGGATCGCCGCGGCCATCGCTTCCGACCTTATCAATCTCATCCAGTATAATTACAGGATTACTGGATTTGACTTTGCGTATTAACTGGATTATCCGGCCAGGCATGGCACCGATATACGTTTTACGGTGTCCGCGGATTTCGCTTTCATCATGCAAACCGCCCAAACTTATCCTTGCATATTTGCGTCCTATAGCACTGGCTATACTTCTGCCAAGTGAAGTTTTCCCAACCCCGGGAGGTCCCAGGAAACAAAGAATAGGGCTCTTCATATCACCCTTTAATTTCAATACTGCCAGGTATTCAAGAATACGATCCTTTACCTTATTCATGCCATAGTGATCTTTATCAAGGATCTTCTTGGACTTTCTAAGATCATAAAGATCCTGTGTATAATCGGCCCAGGGCAGATCAAGCATCAGGTCAAGATGATTATAAACAACAGAATAATCAGGAGTGCTTGGATGCATTCTTTCAAGCTTCTCTATTCCTTTTTTAAACATTTCAGCCGCAGAAACTGACCATTTCTTGGTCTCGGCTTTTTTCTGCATGTCTTTTATCTCACGCTCATTGGTATCCCCTCCCAGTTCGTCTTTAATACTTTTGAGTTGCTGTTGAAGAAAATAGTCACGCTGTTGCTTATCAAGTTCTGTTTTTGTCTTTGTAGTTACCTTGTTTTTCAGCTCAGCAAACTGCAGTTCTTTCTGCAACAACTGCATCAGCAGATCAGCTCTTTCCTGGATATGATTCAGCTCAAGTAATTTTTGCTTTTCCGCAAGATCCGTATTAAGGTTACTGGAGATGAAGTGTATAAGGAAAGACGGGTTTTCAATATTTTTTAGAATGATACCCGCTTCAGAAGGAAGATTGGGAGATAGTAAAATGATCTGTGAGGCCAGGTCCTTGATATTGGCAACATAGGCCTCAAAGTCTTCATTTTTTGCAATGGTTTCATCTTCCAGTACAGTAACTTTTGCGCGGAAATATGGATCCTCTGAAATGATGGATTGAACTTTAAACCTTTTTTTACCCTGGATGATCACTGTTGTTCCACCATCGGGCATCTTGATAAGCTTGATAATTTTTGCCACGGTCCCGATATCTTCCAGGTCTGCAACTACCGGATCTTCTACCGCACTGTCTTTTTGCGCAACCACACCTACCAATTTGTCAGCCTTGTATGCATCGTTGACGGCCTTGATACTTTTATCCCGGCCCACGGTTATTGGCAGAACCACTCCCGGAAAAAGAACGGTATTTCTAAGCGGCAATAAGGATAATTCATCAGGAATCACAGTGTCAGTGCCATTTTCACCATCATTCTCGTTAAGCGGAATGATGGGCATAAAGTCCATATCATCTTCAGGATTAAACAAATAATTCGATTCTTTCATTGTTCTTATTAACTGTGACAAAATAGCAATTCCCTTTTACAAACAGGGATTTTTTAAGAGAAAGGTATGTAGGTCAAGTTTGATGCCATTTGTGTGAAGAATATTTGCGTAAAAAACCCCGTCCTCAGCTAATGTGGACGGGGTTGTTCATTCGGCACCTATAACTTCTGTTGTATATAGAAAATCCAGGCTGGCGTTACAATAACTTAATGCCGGCATAGACTTGAAAACCCTGGTTCTTCCATTTTGTTGAATTGTCGATTTCGTTTATGTTATTAAGACCGATCTGGTAACGGCCACCCACTTTTAGTTTACCTACATTTAGCTGCACGCCACCAAGCATACTGAGATCTCCTGATGAAAATGCCTGCTGACCGTTCTTTAATAAACCCTGGTCCTTGTTGATAAGAATTCCAAACTGGGGACCTGCCTGCAGCGTGATAAACTGTACAGGACGGAAATTTAATAATAATGGAATGGAAAGATAATTTAGTTTGATTCCCTTTAGATCGCTGGTGCCACCGGGAATTACATCATCAAAGTCATCTGTGGTTTTTGTCTGGTACTGGTTCCACAATACCTCGGGTTGCAGACCCCATTTGTTGTTGAAATACAGTTCAGCAAATCCACCAAGACTGTAACCATATTGAAATTCTTCCTTAAGTCCTTTACCATCTATTTTGTTGATGTTGGCGCCGGCCTTAATACCAACTCCTTGTGCAAAACTCATAGTTCCTGCAACCAGAGCAATCGTTAGCAAACCCAGGATTTTCGTTTTCATATTTTCTGCTTTAATGGTTTCTAATAATTTTCAAGTTACATGCCAGAGAAAATATGGCCTTGTTAATTAGCGTTAACAACGACTTATTTTTTATTAAAATTAAGATAAATCTGTAAACCATTGTTGAAGTTCCTTACTGAAGGCGATTTAAGCAATCTCCAGTAAGGTTATTTCAGGTAAGATTCCAACTCTTCCGGGATAACCTATAAAGCCAAAACCCCGGTTAACATAGAGTTTCTGATTCTCCTTTTCATATAAACCAGCCCATTGTTTATACATGTATTGTACAGGGCTCCATCGAAAACCAGGCACTTCAACACCAAACTGCATTCCATGTGTATGACCAGCAAGCATGAGGTCGATGTCTTTATATTGCTCCTGCACTTCAGCCATCCAATGGCTTGGGTCATGACTCATAAGAATTTTAAATGGCAGATGCGCTGTTCCCTTATAAGCTTCATTCAGTCGTCCATATTTAGGAAAGTTTCCCTTTGCACTCCAGTTTTCGATTCCTATCAATGCAATCTGCTCTCCGTTTTTTTCGAGCGAAACATTTTCATTCATCAAAAGTTTCCAACCCAATTCTCCATGTATTTCCTTCAGCCTTTCAAGATTGCTGTGTTTCACGCTTGCGCTTTCCCAGGCCACGTAGTCACCATAATCATGATTTCCCAATGTTGAATAAACTCCCAGTGGAGCTTTCAACTGGCTGAAGATCTCCATATAATCATCCATTTCAGTAGCCCGGTCATTAACAAGATCACCTGTAAACAAAATCAGGTCGGGTTTTTCGTTCATGATTTTTTGAACACCTTTCAATACTGCTGCTTTATCCGTAAAACTTCCCGCATGAATGTCGGAGATATGGATAATCTTCAGTCCTTTAAATGAACCCGGTACATTTGAAAACACTAACTTTTTCCGGACCAGCTGGTAATTATATTTATTACTGAAACCATAGACAAGTGTAGCCATCAGGCCTCCACCCAGGCCGATGCCGAGCCAGCTGAGAAATACGGACCTGCTTATACCCTCTCCCGGCCCTGAATCCGGGGATCGGTGTTGCAGTTTCTGAACAACCCAGGTGATACCTCTGCGAATATCATCAACAAGAAAAAATACTGAAGCAACCAGCTGCGAAAAAAATAAACCCACCAGGATAGCGAAAAGATAGGTACGTGCTGTGCGTGAAAAATTTTGTTCATTGAGATAAGGAATGGCCAGCATTACTGCCAGCGCAGCAATAGCTACTAACCAATAAATGATGGTCACGACCAGTCGTACTTTTGGACTGGCTTGCTGAGTTAATGACCTTATGACCTGGAATATATATATATCCATCATTAACATGATGGCCATAAGTATCCATAACAAACCTGAGTTTCGCATAATTGATTGAAATTAAAAAGCCGCAATTTTAGAACCTGGTGAATTCTCAAAACCTGGTGAATTCGTTGAGTTGATGTTTCATGGCAAGTAATGTTCCTTCATCCACTATAAAACCCTGGGGGTTCAATAGCTTATCGACAGATGAAATGGGCAGTTTGTTCGGATGAACCACTACATTCAGATAATGCAGGATGCTTGTTAAATGTTCAAGACCATTCAGATTACCTGCACGACCGGTGGCAATGCCAGTCAGCATGGCTTTTTTGCCATACCAGGTATCTTTATAGCTGGATATGTCGAACATCACCTTGAGCACGCCGGGTATACTTCCATTGTATTCCGGAACAACAAACACAAATTTCGTGGTCGGGGCAAGTATCTCAGATTCGATCTTTGTAAATTCCGGATCTCTCGCCAACCATTTCCATCCTTCCAGCGACATGAGCCGAACGTTTACTTCCCTGTCTCTCAGGAGTTGCTCATACTGGCTGGCCACCCTCAATGTATTGCTGTTTGGCCGGTTTGTTGCTGAAATTACAGTGTACAAGTCGCTCATAGTGACGATAATAACATAACTGATTGCATTTGGTTCCTGCAATTTAGCCCACGATGCTTTATTTTTGCCGACTAAAATAAATTCCGGGCGTAAAATTACCGTCTGCAGTGAATTTTCCGATTAATTATTGTTTCGAAAGATCAACTTGTTGGTCAGACGGATGAATCTGTTATATATTGTAGACTTTGGGGAATGTGAATGAAGATGTTCAAGGTATGGGCAAAACTAAATTTTGCGGTTTTAACGATTGTGAACAACTTTACCGCTATCCCTGATAATAAAATTTAATTTGTATAAATGGCGAGAGTAATCGGCGTTGCTAATCAAAAAGGTGGTGTAGGAAAAACAACTTCAGCAATAAATCTTGCTGCAAGCCTTGCAGTGCTGGAATTCAGAACCTTGCTGGTAGATGCGGATCCTCAGGCAAACAGTACAACCGGAGTTGGATTCGATCTTCATAATATAAGGCAAAGTTTGTACGATTGCATGGTTAATAATGTACGTGCAAGTGATGTAATCCTTAAAAGCGAAATACCAAACCTGGATGTAATTCCATCGCATATAGACCTGGTTGGTGCAGAGATAGAAATGATCAATTATCCGAACAGGGAAACTGTATTGAAAAATATACTTGCTCCTGTGAGAGATGATTACCAGTTTGTCATAATAGATTGTTCACCTTCACTTGGTTTAATCACCGTGAATGCCCTGGTTGCATCTGACTCAGTGATTGTGCCCGTGCAAACTGAATTTTTTGCATTGGAAGGTCTTGGCAAATTGCTGAATACAATCAAGATTGTACAAAGCAGGTTAAACCAGGAACTCGAGATAGAAGGTATACTGATGACTATGTATGATGGCAGGCTGAGGCTCTGTAACCAGGTAGTAGCGGAGGTTCGCAAACATTTTGACGAGATGGTCTTCAATACCATTATACACCGTAATACCAGGATAAGTGAAGCGCCAAGTGTTGGAAAACCGGTGATTTTATATGATGCGCTCAGCAAGGGCGCGATAAATTATCTGAACCTGGCAAAAGAAGTGCTGCAGAAAAACAATATGACGCGTATCAGCCAGGAAGAAAGAATACTAGAATAAATTTAACCAATCAATGACCAATCCCAAACAAAATAAAGACGCACTCGGCAAGGGTATCCGTTCTCTTTTGCAGAGCATCGACTCTGACCTGAAAACAAATACTGGTTCGCTGAAAACTTCTGTTGTGGAAGCAGCAACTACTATGCAGCGTATAAAAATCACAGATGTTGAGCCTAATCCTAAACAGCCACGCCGTGATTTTGATGAGCAGGCTTTAAAAGAGCTTGCTGCTTCCGTTAAGATGCATGACCTCGTTCAACCCATTACGGTTACTTCAATCGGGAACGGGAAATACAGGCTTATATCCGGTGAACGTCGTTGGCGGGCTGCAAAGCTGGCGGGGTTAGCTGATGTACCTGCTTATATCAGGCAGGCAAATGACCAGGACTTACTTGAACTGGCTTTACTTGAAAATCTGCAGCGTGAAGATCTGAATGCGATGGAAATTGCACTTTCCTATAAACGTATGATGGAAGAACTGAATCATACACAGGAAGAAGTTGCGGAAAGAATGGGTAAGGAAAGAAGTACCGTAGCCAATTATATCCGTTTGTTAAAATTGCCGCCAGATATACAGGTAGCGGTCCGCAAAGGTGATATCAGTATGGGTCATGCACGTGCACTTGTAAACGTGGATACTGTTGATAAGCAACTTTATATTTTTAATGAAGTGAGAGCAAAAAATCTCTCTGTTCGTCAAACAGAGGAACTCGTTAGAAAACTTTATAAGTCGAACGCCCCTGTTAAAGATTCCGTAAAAGCTTCATTGCCCCCTGCTTACAAAAAAATTGAAGATAATTTAGCATCGCATCTGAGTACAAAGGTTAAGTTGAATCATAATAAAAAGGGCTACGGGAGCATTTCCATTGAATACTTTTCAATCCAGGATCTTAATAAGATTCTTGATCAGTTGGGTGTGACCGTTAGTTAACCAATTTTACTGGGTCATTTCAAAATTAATCATATTAAATCCGAGTTTGAACCGACATTTCCGGTATGAGAATGTTCCTTGTTTTTTTACTGGTGTTGTTGATTCAGCCTTTTGCTTTCTCGCAACAAGGTGATTTGGTTAAGACCAGGATACCGGTGAACATTGCTGATACTGTACCGGTTGCAAAACGGGATACCATCCCCCACAGGAGCAGTGATACGGTTAAACTTGGTGATCGCCGCGACACGACAAATGCCGTTATCATTACCGGCGATACTGTTATCAATGCCGTCAAAAAAGATTCGGTCCGCAAACACAGCCCGAGAAAAGCAGCTATCAGGTCAGCGATCCTTCCTGGCCTGGGCCAGATTTACAACAGGAAATACTGGAAACTTCCATTGGTTTATGCTGCCGTCGGTATACCCGCCTATCTCGTTTATTATAACAAACAATGGTACGATCGCGCGAGATATGCCCTGAGTGTGGCTTCCAACCCACCGGTAGATCCACAGGAACTGGAAACCGTGCATCCGGAACTAAGGGCATTGACGGCTTCAGGTTCTGTAAATTCTCTCAGGAATTACCGGGATGAGTTCCGGAAAAATATGGATTATTCTATACTCATTACTATCCTGGCCTGGGGTCTGAACATTATCGATGCTACCGTGGATGCGCATCTTAAAGACTTTGATGTGAGTGACGAGATCAGCATGCGGGTAAAACCGGTGATAATGACCGGCACAAAAACACCCGGCTTAAGTTTAGTTTTTTCTTTGAAAGATAAAAACCAGCAGGCTCGGGGAAAAACAGTGTATTGACGATGTTGAGACAACCTTTTACCTTCGCATCTCGATTAAATACTTGAAAAATGAAAATTGCCCTGATTGGTTATGGTAAAATGGGTAAAGCCATAGAAGAAATAGCATTGAGCCGTGGTCATGAAATCGTATTGAAAGTTGGAATTGAAAACCTGGAGGACAATACCGTGGAAAAAATCAGCAAAGCTGATGTCGCCATAGAATTTACCGGCCCCGAAGTGGCATTTGAAAATATTAAGCGTTGCCTGGATGCAGGTGTTCCTGTTGTTAGTGGTTCAACCGGTTGGTTGAAAAACCTGCAAGAAGCAGAATCATACAGTAAAGCAAAACAGACCGGCTTCTTATATTCAAGCAATTTTAGTATAGGCGTGAATATCTTTTTTGCTGTTAATAAAAAGCTTGCTTCCCTGATGAGCCGCCACGACAGTTATGAAGTAAGTTTAACAGAAGTTCATCATACCCAGAAAAAAGATGCGCCGAGCGGTACCGCCATCACCCTCGCCGAACAGGTAATGCAACAAATCCCGGCAAAAAATAAATGGGTGAATGAATGGACCGATGATAAGACTGCTCTTTCTATAATCAGCGAAAGAATAGATCCCGCACCAGGTACACATACGGTAACCTATCGCTCTGAAATTGATGACATCGAAATCAAACATACGGCCCACAACCGGAAAGGTTTTGCCGGTGGAGCAGTGCTGGCTGCCGAATTCCTCCAAAATAAAAACGGTGTGTATCATATGAATGATGTGCTTGGAATTGAATAGCCCTAAAACAAGTCTCAGAAAAAAACTATATCTTCTCGCCGATAAATTTTAAACATGCTGTCCAAAAAAGCGCAATATGCCTTTAAGGCCCTGATGTATATGGCTGAGAAAAAAGATAATCAGCCTGTTCTTATTGCGGAAATTGCAAAGAAGAAAAAAATACCTTTAAAATTTCTTGAAAATATACTGCTTGAACTCCGGAAAGCCGGTGTTCTCGAAAGCAAAAAAGGCAAAGGAGGCGGCTACTTTTTCAATGTTCCTCCCCGTGAAATTTCACTTGCTAAGATAATGCGGTTAATCGATGGCCCGATTGCCATGTTACCCTGCGTGAGCTTATACTTCTACGAGCGATGTAAAAACTGCGATGAAAAAAGCTGTGGCCTGCACGATACAATGATCATGGTCAGAGATGCTAATCTGAGGATACTTGAAAAAAGAACTGTTGCCGATCTCACCAAATGACGCAGACATTAAAAATAATTGTTAAGGGAAAAGTACAGGGAGTTACATATCGCGAAACAACCAGGCGAAAGGCAGTAACTCTTGGCTTATCAGGAACCGTTGAAAATCTGGATAATGGTGATGTATTGATCATCGCAACCGGTGATCCTGGTACGCTTGAAGGTTTTGTTCGCTGGTGCCACAAAGGCCCTCAACTGGCCTCAGTTTCTGAAGTTAGTTCAACTGAAATTCCATTACATTATTTTACTGGTTTTTCGATAAAACGTTAAGATAAACCATCTTCGATTAATTGGTTTTAATACAGACCGTTAAAGCCCGGATTTGTTGATACAGTAACATATTTTGTATTAAATTACCGCTTTATCTAAAAAACAAAATGATTGATATGAACAGAAGATTTTTAGTATTGTGTTCTGTTGGGCTTTGCACTGTAATGTTTGCAAATGCCCAGGACCGTAAGGGAGGTGACCCTAAACTCAGCGAATATTATGAACCAGCTGCACCTGTGGTTACACCTGGTAAAACAGCCAGTGAACCGCCTTCAGATGCCATTGTTTTATTTGATGGTAAGGATGCATCAAAATGGCTAGCAAAAGGCGGAGGTGCCGTTGCCTGGACAGTCGCTGATGGCGCCCTGACGGTAAAAGGAAGAACGGGTGAGATTACTTCAAAAGATAAATTCGGAGATTGCCAGTTGCATATCGAATGGAGAGCTCCAGCTGAGGTAAAAGGTGAAGGACAAGGACGCGGAAACAGTGGTATTTTTCTTATGGGAAAATATGAGTTGCAGGTGCTTGATAACTACGATAATAAAACTTATGTGAACGGTCAGGCGGCCAGCATATACAAACAACTGCCACCACTTGTGAACGCTTGCCGTCCACCGGGAGAATGGCAGACTTATGATGTCGTATTTATTGCTCCGACTTTTAATCCAAACGGTTCAGTAAAAACCCAGGCACGTATCACTGTTATACATAATGGCGTACTGGTTCAGAATAACATGGCCATCCAGGGTGCCACTCAATACATCGGTCTTGCCAGTTATGAAAAACATGAGGCAAAGGAACCAATCATTTTGCAGGATCATGGAAATCCGGTTAGCTTCAGAAATATCTGGGTCAGGAACTTATAAATTCGAATTATCGAAATAATCTGAAAAGGCATTCATCTTCGTATTTACGATAGATGAATGCCTTTTTTTCGTTGCTGTCTAAAGATTCTGGAACATGTCGGCAGTCATTTTCGGCAGATCAAAATCGTGCTTCCAGCCCCAGTCCTGCCGGGCAACTGAATCATCAATAGATTGAGGCCAGCTGTTAGCTATTGCCTGGCGATAATCAGGTTTATAGCTCATTTGAAAATCCGGGATATGTTTTTTTACTTCCGCAGCAATTTCCCTGGGAGAGAAACTCATGGAAGATAAATTGTAGGAAGTCCTGATGGAGATTTTGTCCGCAGGTGCTTCCATCAGCTCAATTGTTGCCCTGATTGCATCCGGCATATACATCATTGGCAGATAGGTATTTTCTTCCAGGAAACAGGTATAAGCTTTTTCTTCAATCGCTTCATGAAATATCTCGACCGCATAATCAGTGGTACCACCACCGGGTGCTGATTTATAACTTATCAAACCCGGATACCGCAAACTTCTCACATCCACTTTATAGCGATGGTAAAAGTAGTTGCACCAGAATTCGCCCGCGTATTTACTGATACCATAAACTGTAGTAGGTTCAATGATGGTCTGCTGCGGACAATTAATCCTTGGTGATGTTGGCCCAAAAACAGCAATGCTGCTTGGCCAGTAAATTTTATGGATCTGTTCTTCCCGCGCTATATCGAGCACATTCAACAGTCCCTGCATATTCAGGTTCCAGGCCAGGTTGGGATTTTTTTCGCCGGTGGCGGAAAGGATGGCTGCCAGCAAATAGATCTGTGTTATGTTCTGCCTGATAATCTGTACATGTAGCATCTCCTTGTTCATCACATCTATACTGACATAAGGCCCGGTGCCTTTCAATAATTCGTTTTCTTCGCGGAGATCAGAAGCAACCACATTTGCGTTTCCGTAAATCTTTCTAAGACCAAGGGTTAATTCCACCCCGATCTGACCGGAAGCACCAATCACCAGAATCTTTTCTTTTATCATGCCGCAAATATAATGCGTCGGGGATCTTCTTATCTTTGACCCATGGAAAAATTTATGACGGACCTTTTCGCCGGCCAGCAATATGATGAGAAGAATTTTTTCCTGATCGCCGGCCCCTGTGTGGTTGAAAGTGAGGAGCTCGTTCTGGAAGTTGCCGACAAGGTTTCTACCATTTGTAAAAACCTGGGTATACCATATGTTTTTAAGGCTTCATATCGTAAAGCTAACCGCACAAGCTCAACTTCGTTTACGGGTATAGGTGATGAAACCGCACTCATACATTTAAAGAAAGTGGCAGAAACTTACCACCTGCCAGTTACTTCGGATATCCATGCACATGATGAAGCTGAAATGGCAGCAAAATACCTTGACATACTTCAGATTCCGGCCTTTCTATGCCGTCAGACTGATTTGCTGATTGCATGTGCTGCAACCGGTAAGATCGTCAACGTGAAAAAAGGCCAGTTTGTAAGCGGACCTTCGATGAAATTTGCTGCTGATAAGATCCGCAATATTGGCAATGAAAAAGTGATACTTACTGAAAGAGGAAATAGTTTTGGCTACCAGGACATGGTGGTTGATTTCCGGAACATTCCCTGGATGCAACAACATAATGTCCCCGTTGTAATGGACTGCACCCACAGTCTTCAACAGCCAAATCAAACCTCCGGCGTAACTGGTGGCAATCCCCAACTGATAGGCACCATTGCCAGCGCTGCCATTGCCACTGGTGCTGACGGACTCTTCATCGAAACCCACCCTAATCCCGCCGTTGCAAAAAGCGATGGGGCGAATATGCTTAAACTTGACCTGCTCGAAAACCTGCTTGCAAAGATGGTAAAACTCCGGAAAGTGATAGTGTCTTAATTATTGATACCAAAACGGGTTCCGGCGGAATGAAAGGATGTATCGCTTGATATTCATCCAGAACGCCAGGATAAAATAAACGATAAGCGGCGATCCCATCGTCATAAAAGAAACATATATGAACCAGGACCGGATGCGCGAGGGCGCTATCCCCATATACTTACCAATGGCGGCACAAACTCCGAATACCTGCCATTCGATAAAATACTTAAAACGATTCATAAGCCCAATTTAGTAAAAATTAATAAAATCGTGCCAAAATACGTTAGAAGATAAGTTCAAAAATTGGTAAATTTGCACGACTTTAGAACGACCGGATAGCCAAAAAATTCTATCATAATCAAAAAGTTAGCTCGGAATAAAATTCCGCCTGCTACAAACAATTTAAATCCCTATTTATGGTATTTGACCTGGATCTAATTAAGAAAGTGTACTCGGAAATGCCCGCGAAAATCGAAGCAGCCCGAAAGCTTACTGGATCGCCTCTCACTTTAGCAGAAAAAATTCTTTATAGTCATCTTTACAATCTACCGACGGCAGCCTACGAAAGGGGCAAAAAATATGTGGATTTCGCACCTGACCGCGTTGCCATGCAGGATGCTACGGCACAAATGGCACTGCTTCAGTTTATGACCTGTGGCCGCAGCAAGGTAGCTGTGCCTTCAACTGTACATTGTGATCACCTTATCCAGGCAAAAACAGGCGGAGTGGAAGACCTCGCAACAGCAAAAGACGTAAACCGGGAAGTCTATGACTTCCTGGCTTCTATTTCCAATAAATATGGTATCGGATTCTGGAAACCGGGTGCCGGAATTATTCACCAGGTGGTGCTGGAGAACTATGCTTTCCCGGGTGGAATGATGATCGGTACTGATTCACATACGCCAAATGCCGGTGGTTTAGGTATGGTGGCAATCGGGGTTGGCGGTGCAGATGCCGTTGATGTTATGGCTGGCCTTCCCTGGGAACTCAAAATGCCAAAACTGATTGGTGTAAAGCTTAGCGGCAGATTGAGCGGATGGGCCGCACCAAAAGATGTAATATTAAAAGTTGCCGGTATTCTTACTGTAAAAGGTGGAACCGGGGCAATAGTTGAATATTTTGGCGAAGGTGCAGATAGCATGAGCGCCACCGGTAAGGCAACCATTTGTAATATGGGTGCTGAAATTGGCGCCACTTGTTCAATCTTCACTTATGATCAGAAAATGGCTGCTTACCTGAAAGCAACCGAACGTGCAGAAGTAGCTGCACTGGCCGACGGAGTTGCGGAACACCTGAGACCAGATCCGGAAGTTTACCAGGATCCTGCTAAATACTATGATCAGCTGATCGAGATAAATCTTGATGAACTTGAGCCGCATGTAAACGGACCCTTCACTCCTGACCTGGCCTGGCCTATCAGTAAATTTGGAGAAGCAGTTCGTGCCAACAACTGGCCCGAAAAACTGGAAGTTGCACTTATCGGATCATGCACAAACTCTTCATATGAAGATATCAGCCGTTCAGCTTCCGTAGCAGAACAAGCCATCAGCAAGAATTTAAAAACAAACGCTGAATTTACCATTACCCCCGGTTCTGAACTGGTGAGATATACCATTGAAAAAGACGGGTTTCTGAAAACGTTTGACCAGATTGGCGGCGTTGTTCTTGCAAATGCCTGCGGTCCCTGTATCGGTCAGTGGGCCAGGCATATCGATGATCCAAACAGGAAAAATTCTATCATCACCTCTTTCAATAGAAACTTCGCAAAACGCAACGACGGTCTTGCAAGTACACACGCATTCGTAGCATCACCAGAGATTGTGACCGCTTTTGCAATTGCCGGTGACCTTACTTTTAACCCGCTCACAGACACCTTGAAAAACAGGAACGGTGAATACGTAAAGCTTGATGAACCAACTGGTATTGAACTGCCTCCGAATGGGTTTTCGGTTGAAGATGCAGGTTATCAGGAACCAGCAGCCGACGGTACCGGGGTTCAGGTAGTAGTAAGTCCGGAAAGTAGCCGCTTACAATTGTTGGAACCATTTGCGGCCTGGGAAGGCAGGGATCTGCTTGGATTGAAATTGCTTATCAAGGCCAAAGGAAAATGTACCACGGATCATATCTCTATGGCAGGTCCATGGTTGAAGTTCCGCGGACATCTTGACAATATCAGCAATAACATGTTGATAGGTGCCGTGAATTATTTTAATGATAAAACTGATTCGGTAAAAAATCAACTGACCGGAGATTATACAGGGGTGCCAGATGCTGCCCGTTATTATAAGGCTCACTATGTGGGAACGGTTGTAGTAGGTGATGAAAACTATGGTGAGGGTTCCAGCCGTGAACACGCAGCTATGGAACCACGTCATCTCGGGGTTCGTGCGATTATTGTCAGAAGTTTTGCACGTATTCATGAAACCAACCTGAAGAAACAGGGTATGCTCGCACTCACCTTCGATAACAAGGACGATTACGACAAGATCCAGGAAAATGACGATATCAATATCATCGGCCTGCAATCTTTCGCAACCGGTGTACCACTGAAAATGGTGTTGAACCATGCGGACGGTACCCAGGATACTGTTGTACTGAATCACACCTATAATGATCAGCAGATCGAGTGGTTCAAAGCCGGTGGTGCATTGAATGTGATCAGGAAACAGTTTGCGAGACAATGACCGCAAGTTTTCACTGACCGAACATCTACCGTTCAACAGGATAAGTAAAAAACTATAATAGTAATAAAAGGGAGGGCTGACCTCCCTTTTTTAATTCATCAAAAATTCACACCGGCAATACCTCCAAAACTGGGTATATCTTACTAACCATATGCAAAAATATGTTTGGAAGTTGCAGCGTTAGTTCATTATTTTGAGTCAATCACTTATGAACACAAGGACTGCGGCACTCATTTTCCTGTTCACTTTAACTATTTTTCGGGCTTATACACAGTCCACTTGCTCCGCTCTCGGTCAAAATCCGGGCACTGCATTTCCTGTTTGTGGTACAGCATCTTTCACACAAAACACCGTTGCGATTTGTGGGAACCGGCCGGTTCCCGGAATAGGATGTACGGTTACGCTTACTGATAAAAACCCTTACTGGTATAAATTCACCTGCTTCGAAGCCGGCAAACTTGGCTTTCAGATCACCCCCAATGACCTGGGAGATGATTATGACTGGCAGATTTTTGATATTACTGGCCGGGATCCAAACGACGTCTATACCACTGCTTCACTCATCGTAGCCAGCAACTGGTCCGGCGAAAGCGGTGTTACGGGGGCCTCGGCTGCAGGCAGATCGCCGCATGTTTGCGAAGGGCCGGGTAAAGCATTGTTCAGTACTATGCCGGAACTTATCAAGGGTCATGAATATATTATGCTGGTAAGTCATTTCACCGACAGCCAGAGTGGCTATAAACTTTCATTTGGTGGAAGCGGATCAACTGCAAGCATCACGGATACAAAGCCACCAGCAATAGAAAACGTATCAGTCAAATGTGATGGAACACAACTCACTGTGAAGCTGAATAAAAAAATGAGGTGTAACTCGCTTGCAGCGGATGGCACAGATTTCCAGTTATCAACACCACTGGCATCAGTACAAGCGGCTGCGACCGTCACCTGCACAAATGGCTTTGACATGGAAACCATCAACCTCACCCTAAACAATCCCCTGCCTGCGGGAACATATAAACTCAATGGAAAAATAGGTTCAGACGGAAACAGCTTAATCGACTATTGTGGTAACTCCCTTGGAACACAGGAAATATCATTTACAGTAAACGCGCTGCAACCCACACCAATGGACAGCCTGGTTCCGGTAGCATGTTCACCTAATGAATTGAAGTTGATTTTTAAACGCCCCATCAGATGTAACAGCGTAGCTGTTAACGGCAGTGATTTTGTAATTAACGGGCCCTCGGTTTTGAAAGTATCAGGAGCCACCGCAACCTGTGATGCTTCAGGTCTGGCAACATCCATCAGCCTGAGGCTACAATCTCCGGTCGTTATCGGGGGTAACTACCAGGTAAGCCTGGTAAACGGAAGCGATCTGAACACGCTGATCGATGAATGTGGCCAGTCAACTCCCCCAGGATCTTCACTACCCTTTAGTGTTAAAGACACAGTTTCAGCAGCCTTCAGCTACAACGTATTTATGGGATGCACTATTGATACCATAAACTTCCGTCATGATGGACGCAATGGAATTAACAACTGGAAATGGATCCTTGACGATGGCAAATCAAGCAACCTGCAAAATCCGGATGCTTATTATACAAAGTTTGGCGAAAAGCGCATATCCCTGGTAGTTAGTAACGGCTTCTGTTCAGACACCAGTAACCAGTCTGTGATGCTTGACAACGAACTGACGGCGAAATTTATTTATCCTGAAATTGTTTGCCCTAAGGAAACTGCGGGTTTCATTGATAGCAGCCGGGGAAAAATAACATCATGGAACTGGCAGTTTGGAAATGGGTTCACAAGTGCGAGCCAGCATCCATCACCCCAGAGTTACGAGGTCCCTGCGCTGACCAGGGAATTAAAATACAATGTCTCATTGACCGTAGGCAATGCTGCCGGTTGCTTCCATACTGCTACAGCTACAATCAAAGCCGTAAGCTCATGTTATATAGCGGTACCATCGGCGTTTACACCTAACCGTGATGGTGTGAACGATTTCCTTTATCCGTTGAATGCATTCAAGGCTACAGACCTGGTGTTCAAAGTTTTTAACCGATATGGCCAGGTCGTTTTTGAAACATCTGACTGGACCCAAAAATGGGATGGAACTATCAATGGAAAAGCCCAGCCCGCAGGCATTTTTGTCTGGACCCTTAGTTATACGGAATCTGATACCGGTAAAAAGATTTCTGCAAAGGGAAGCTCCGCGTTGATAAGGTAGTCTTTCTATACTCAAAATTCTGATCCTGATCACAAATCCAGGCTTAAACGTTGTTTAAACCTTGTGATAAATTCCTACCTTTCACCTTAAAATATTATTCAACCATGGCGATAAAAAAATGGGTGCTGGATCCAGCGCATACGCAGATTGAGTTCAAGGTAAAACACATGATGATCTCAACGGTAACCGGCAGTTTCAGCGAGTATGAAGGCAATGTTGAAACAGAGGAGGAAGATTTCATGAAAGCCAAAGTGACTTTCAGCGTTGTGGTGGCTTCACTGACTACCGGCAATGCTGACCGCGACGCCCATCTGAAGGGACCTGATTTTTTTGATGTAGCAAAATACCCGGCTATTACTTTCAAGGCAACAAAATATGAGTCGGTTGATGGGGATGGTTCCTACGAATTATATGGAGATCTCACCGTTAAAGAAGTCACCAGGAACATAAAACTTGATGTTGAGTTCGGCGGGGTAGTCAAGGACCCATGGGGAAACACAAAAGCCGGTTTCACTATTAATGGCAAAATCAACCGTAGGGATTTTGGACTTGTATGGAATGTTGTGACAGAAGCCGGTGGAATTCTTGTTGGAGAAGAAGTAAAGATTGCCTGTGAAGTGCAGCTGATCGAACACCGGGAAGGCTGATTCAAAAAAATCATTCCGGACCGACGTAATGCTTCGAGCAGGGGCAATGGGGTATACACCTTATGTTCTTATTTTCGGCTTTTAGGTTCTTCAATATATCCATCAAAAGAAATAGGCTGCCTGTCGCGGGTTTTTACCTGCAATGATGCAGAGCCGGATTCGTGAACCGTGATGATCAGTACCTCTATGTTGCTTATGTCAGTAGGTTTAACGTTAATTTCCCATCCTTCTTTTTTGCGATTCTTTACTGTTGATTCAAATTTGGTTGAGATAAATTTTATCCCTCCGTCAGTACCATAGCCTGCAGAATAAGCCCGGCCAAAATACGGCAGGTCGCTTACCAATGTATCATTTGAAATCAGGAGTGTGTAACCAGGAGTTAAATTTCTTCTTCCTCCCCGCATCGGGGAAGCTGACTGGGCCTGGAAAACAAAGCTTTTTGCCTCAACCTGGCTTTTTGTCATCTGGGCTTTTATAGAATCTTTTTCTTTTCTTGAGTTTTGAGCTGATAAAAAATTAAAGCTGGCTGACAACAATAACAGCAGGACTGCTTTTCTGGAAAAATCAATGATGGTTTCCATTTTATATTTATTGAAGGTTAGGGAATATTATTGCATAAAATGCTTTACAAGGGTTTGACCCTCTGATAACTTATTTTCCGCAGCGCAGTTTTGCTATACCTGAATATATGAATAAAAGCCGGAGCCCAAATTCAGGTTGACCTAATTTAATTTTGTAAGGAATTCGTCCGGTCTTATTAAAATCCTTACCATGGGATCTCAAAAATCTGCTCAGCGAGCGGAATTTTCGGGACTTAAGCTATATTTAAATTTGAAATACAGCCTGTCGGGAATAATAAAATGTCAGAACATATCTCATTTTATCTTTTCAGGACAAATTTTCATGACTTTACTTCAACTGGTGAAATTTATTTAAATCAATCGTTTATATTGAAAATATGCCGGATAAGGAATCCGGCATAGTCATTAAATTATATTAAATGAATCTGAAGAAAATCCCCCTCTTATTACTGTTTTGTTTGTTCGCAGTCTTAACAGGAACCGCTCAGAAAAAAGACCTTTTGGCTGTTGATTATGGTAAATGGCAATCCATAAATGCCGCCGATCTCTCGCCGGATGGTGCCTGGGTGGCCTATCGTATCACCGTTGAAACTGATAACGATACCTTGTACTTAGTGAACAGGGATTCAAAAAAAATATATAAGCTGGAATTTGGTTCCGTATGGGAATTCAGCGGAGACAATCAATGGCTTGCATACCGCATTGGTCTTCCCTTTAAGGAAGCTGAAAAATTGCGCGAACAAAATAAGCCGGTCGAAAACAACAAGATGGGATTATTGAATCTGAAGACCGGCCAAAAACTGGTATATGAAGGCATCAGCAATTTCGGGTTTTCAAGAAATGGAAAATTCCTGGCGATTTCACTTGCCGCACCAAAAGAAAACAAAGACAAGGGCAGTGTACTGTTGTTAAGAAATCTCGGTGACAGTTCTACAAGAACAATTGGTAACGTAACGAATTTTGCTTTCAACAAGAAAAGCGAACTGTTCGCTTACATTGTAGAAACCGGGAATAAAGCAGCTAATAGTGTTGAATTGTATAATCTCAACACTTCTGTTTTGAAAGTTATTGCCAGCGATACGATGAGATTCACAAATCTCCAATGGCAGAAAGAAGGAGAAGGCCTGGCATTTTATAAGGTATTTAAGGATTCTGCTTTCGAAGAAGAGAATGCATCAATCTATATTTACTCAAATGTTTCGAAATCACCTACGCTCAAACATTTTAATCCCGTAAAACGCCCGGACTTTCCTAAAAACAAAAGAGTTTATCTCAGCTCTGATATTACGATTAGCGATGATCTTGACAGAGTATTTTTTGGTTTAAAAGACTGGACCCCTAAGCCGGCTAAAGAAACAAAAAAAACCACGGATACTTCAAAGACCAAATCCACGGATAGCTCAAAAACAAATATTAACGATACAGCTAAAACAAAACCTGCTGATGCGGCAAAACCAGGTCTGGCTAAATCCGAATTGAAGGATGAAAAACCAGCCGCGGTTGACATATGGCACTGGAAGGACAACGAAATTCAGCCACGTCAAAAGATAACATATAACCGTGATAAGGAAGAAAGCCTGTTATCAGTATGGAATGTGACTGCAGATAAATTCTTTCAGTTGGCCTGGGATACAACCCGCAATGCTTCCATCAATGGCAGTCGTGATTATGTTGTTATTTCTACTTCGGACAAATACAAACCCGCGTTCAAAGAAAATTTTGCTGATTATTACCTGGTGAACGCCAAAACGGGTCAGCAAAAACCTGTGTTGGAAAAAGCACAGGCGGGATTTTTTACAGCACCACAAACATCTCCGGATGGGAAATACCTTTTGTTCTTTAAAGATAAAAACTGGCACAGCTATAACATTGCTACAGGTGTCACAACGGATCTGACATCAACTATCAAATCGACATTCTGGAACACAAGAGATGATCATCCGGCTATGAAACCACCTTTTGGACAAGGTGGATGGATCAAGGGAGATAAGGAGGTGTTACTTTATGATGAATATGATATCTGGGCAGTAAAACCTGATGGAAAAGGAGCAAGAAAACTCACCAATGGCCAGGAACAAAAAATTGTTTTCCGTGTAAACCGGGTAGACTTCGAATATCCTTACCTGGATGATTCAAAACCATTGTTTTTTTCTGCTTTGGGTGATACCAGTAAATATTTTGGTTATTACCGGTATGATAAAGGCAAGGTGAGCCCACTTGTATTTGAGAACAAGATGATCAACCGCTTATCAAAAGCAAAAGATGCAAACGCCTTTGTTTATGTAAAGCAGGATTATAACATCTCCCCTGAGTTATATGCAACAAATAATTTTATTGAAACCTCAAAGATCACCGGCACGAATCCTCAGCAGGCAAACTACAAATGGGGAAAAAGTGAATTGGTAAATTTCACAAATACCAAAGGTAAAAAACTCCAGGGTGCTCTTTTTTACCCGGCAAGCTATGAACCGGGGAAAAAGTATCCGATGATCGTGTACATTTATGAGATCCTGTCGAACACAGTTCATTTTTATACTAACCCGTCCATAAGAAGCGCATACAACACTTCTAATTTTACAACAAACGGATATTTTGTTTTCAGACCTGACATTGTCTACGACATTAATGATCCTGGTTTGAGCGCGGTCAACTGCGTGGTTCCTGCCGTTCAGGAAGTATTAAAAACAGGTATGATAGATACGGCTAAGGTTGGTATTATGGGTCATAGCTGGGGCGCTTACCAGACTTCATTCATAATCACGCAGACTGATATCTTCAAAGCTGCCTGCGCGGGTGCGCCGCTCACGGACCTGATCAGTATGTCGCTGTCGATCTACTGGAACTCCGGCACACCGGATCAACAGATATTTGAAACCAGCCAGGGCAGATTTGATGGTCCGTGGTATGACCGGATGGAGGACCATATGCGCAATTCGCCCATGTTTAATGCTGCTAAAATCAAGGCTCCCCTGCTGGTAGCTTTTGGTGATAAGGACGGAGCGGTAGACTGGCACCAGGGTATTGAAATGTATGGCACAATGCGTCGCATGGAAAAGCCGCATATCATGTTGGTTTATGCGGACGAAAACCATGGCCTTGCAAAAAAAGAGAACCAAATCGATTATCAGAAAAGACAAAAAGAATTTTTTGATCATTTCCTGCTAAAGAAGCCAGCCGAAAAATGGATCAAAGAAGGAATCAGTTACCAGCAAAAAATGAAAGAAAGGGAAAAAGCCGCTGAAGGCAAAACGCCCTAAACGCAAGAAACATGAAGACATACAATCCTAAAGACTGGTACTCCTTTTTCCGCATCGACAAGGCAGACACACTAAAAAAGTTATATATTCTTATAATCTGTGTTTGTTTATACACCTGGTTGATTACTTATCTCGAACTGGAATATTTTCAGCTGACAAAAAACAGCAAAGTCAGTAACCTGACTATCATGCACACGCTACTCAGCTTTGCTATTTCGATGTTGCTGGTATTTAGAACGAACACTGCTTACGATCGCTGGTGGGAAGGGCGGAAACTTTGGGGAACCCTGGTAAACAGTAGCCGGAACATTGCAATCAAGCTTAATGCGATACTGGACCCTGCCGATACTGCAAGCCGGAAATTTTTCCGGAAAAGTATTGCGATGTATGCTTCGGTCCTTGCCCATCACCTGGCATCAGAACAAACAAGGCTCTCACTTGACGAAAGTGATCATCCGGAATTGGCTTATCTCGATAAAAATAAACATGTGCCAAACCAGGTAGCGGGTTTTTTGATCGGCAGGATAAATGATCTGTATAAAGAGGGTAAAATCAAAGGTGACCAACTTATTATTCTCAACCATGAAATGGAAACCTTCACAAATGTCTGCGGCGCCTGCGAAAGAATAAAAAACACCCCGATTCCTTTTTCTTACAGCACCTTCCTGAAGCGTTTCATTTTTATTTATGTAATGACGCTTCCTTTTAGCCTGGTGTTTGCATTGGGTTACCTTACCATTCCCGTCGTTGGCCTGATCTTTTATGTACTGGCTACCCTGGAATTAATCGCAGAAGAAATTGAAGATCCTTTTGGGGGAGATTCCAATGATTTGCCCACGCAAAAAATGGCGGACAACATCAGGAAACATGTGGGCGAGATCCTGGAAATGAATTAAAGGCGCAAATATCCTCAGTTAGTGTCCTTAGTAAGTGTCCTCAGTTAAGGTCCTTTGTAAAAGTCCTTAATAAGAATTTCCCGTTTCGTAAATTTCGTGGAATAATTCTGCGAGGTGTGGATTGCTTTTCGGATCACCTGGCGCCTGATGGAGTTGCTGCCGGATATTTTTTATGCGGCTTTCGAATACGGGATGAGTGCTAAGCAGAGCAGAGGTTTCTTTGCCAGCGCCTTCTTTTGCCAATAGCTCCATCAATTGCAACATACCATCCGGGTTCAACCCGGAGTTTCTCATCAATCTTATTCCACTATCATCAGCATCTGTTTCCAACTTCCGGGAATATTGCAATCCTTTCAGATCATCTGCCCGGTCAGCGAGGTACCCTGCAATCCCGGCATCACCTCCGAGAATGATCAGCAGGAACATTTTCCTGGCCATACTCCTGAAAATGTTTCTCAGGCTATGCCTTAACCGGATATGTGATGCTTCATGGCCAAGTAAAGCTGCCAGCTGGTCCGGAGTTTTCATTCCTTCAAGTATGCCGTCATAAACTACTATATGTCCTCCCGGAATTGCGAAAGCATTTACTTCGTCTGATTGTATCACGGTAATTTTCACCGGGTAATTGATATCATAATGAAGCTCCCCGTAAAACTTGTTTAAAACGGTGGTCTTATGCTGGTCAACTTTCGCATTGGAAATTATCGAACTATACATCTGATCTCCAAGGCTTATCTCCTTTTCTTTTGAAAAACCCACTGCTACCCTTTCACCAAGCCAGGGAACAAAAAAGAAATAAATGCATCCGACAATGAACAGAATTACCAGCAATATTGCAAAAATGCGATAACCGGTTTTCCCGGTGGAGTAATGCATTTTTTTTCCGGCGAATCTCCGGTGACGAAACTGGTGTTTTATGTGTTCCAGTAAAGCCCGGTCACGGATTACAAGTTTCTCCGGTTTACCTGATTCGTTTCTATAGTAAAGTGTAGACTGTAGTTCTCCCTCCTCAAGCGAATGAATATCCTCACCAAGCCAGTTCCTGTCGATCATTTGTCCCTGTTCATTTTTAAATCGCATGGTCAGGGTCACGGAACTTATATAAATTTCGGCATTATAAAAATGATTTAACTCATCGTGGTAAATCGCCCTGAAAATATTAGCCATATCGATGAAGCATGATTTAAGCGAATGTACAATGTCTGTATAACTTAATCCAGCCACACAAACGATGGAACAGGTTTTTTATGGTTTGTTTTAACCAATTGTTTACCTGTATGTACTCAAATGGATACCTGAATGGGATCAGAATTTTTAATATAAAATCATCTGCCGAAGGTCTGTAATTTGCAGTCTTAAATGCATTATAATTGCATTGAATTAAGTTCCTAACATTGGTAAGCTTCTGATTTAGCAATGAGAACGCAATCGTTTTTTATTTACAGGGTTTTTGGATAAAAAAACATCCATATAGGTGGTAGCCAATATCAGACAATTAACAGAAGCAATCAATGGCGGATTACCAGGTACATATTACCAGACTAAACTCAGATCGTTCCTTTCAAAATTTTGCTGAGGCTATTTCAGCAGAAGTTTCTCAGCAGAATCTTATTACCATCAATACTTCAATGGGTAAAGGATTTATCAGGAAACTAAATCCTGAACGAGGACTCTCATTGAGACTTTGGAATGTAATCTTAAATCAGCCTACACGTTTATTTAAACATGCGATTTCCGCAACAGAAAACAAAGGATTTAATCTCGTATATATTCTTACCCCCGAATATTGCCAGCTCAGAACCATCGGCACACATACACAGTTCAACAATTATGATGCAAGAACAAGTTACCTGCTGGCAGATGATGTAGCATATGATTTCGAAATTTCAGCTTTTCATCCAATACAGGTTATAGATCTGAGTATATCTTCCGAATGGTTGAAACTTCAGTTCAAGAGGAAAATTCTACCGTTTGCGGATCTCTGGGAAAGAACCGTTAAAACCGATGCACCTTTTGTGTTATCAGACATTTGTTCCACTACGGTTAATCTGACAATAAACGAGTTGTTTGAAGTTATCATTCATGATGGCACAAGAAATGAGACTGTAAACTCCCTGGTGGCAGTGCTGGTTTCGGAATTTTTCAAGAAAATGTTCAACCGGCAGCCGGCTGAAGCTTATGCCATAAAGGATGTTCATTTCGAGAAGATCATGGAAGCTGAAAATATACTGCTTGCTCATCTCCAGAAAAACCTTCCAAGTCTTGAACAGATTGCCAGGTCCGTCGCGCTGAGTGAATCAACTTTCAAAAGGCATTTCAAAGCGATCTTTGGAAAAAGCATCTATGAATATTATCTCGAAAAGAAAATGGACCTTGCCAAACAATTAATGCTCGAAAACGCCTTAAGTGTTAATGAAACCGCTGAAAGACTTGGTTATGAAAAAGTCAGCAATTTTATCGAGATCTTCAAAAAGCACCATGGTTATTCGCCGGGTGTACTAAAGAAAAAACGTACGCCTGACCGGCTGGATTAATTTCTACCCGGGCTTTTATCTTTTTCAGTATTAGCTTATATTGCGAAACAGATCTGATATCTCCTGAGTTCTCCCGGCTAATCATACGGTTAGTATCAATCCAAAATCCCCATTTTTATGCCGTACAATGAATCAAAAGCCTGTCATATTTAAATGGAGCTTCAGAACATTAACCTGGATGGTATTCGGCTTATATGCGTGTATTCTTATAAAAATGATCCTTTTTAAGCGCCCCCCTTCTTATTACGTACATCATTTTCTCTATAACTACGACTGGGACATGATTAAGGCTAATTTCAGAAGAGCTAACCTTGTTCCCTTCACTACCATCCTGCTATTCATAAAGTCGCGGCTTGCCATGCGGGATATTGTTGGAAACCTGCTGGGAAACATACTTGGCTTTATTCCATTCGGAATCCTGGTCCCAATGTTATACAGGCAATTGGCAGGATTAAAACCCGTGTTATTGGGAGCCCTGACCATTAGTTTGGTGTTCGAGATCATTCAGCTGATTGCCGTGCTGGGAAGTTTTGACGTTGACGACCTTTTGTTAAATACAATAGGTGCAGGTATAGGTTATTATATCTATTCTATCGATCGAAAAAAAACCACCCGCCCTACAGGTTTCATTCCCTAAAAATCGCCAGCATTTCTTTGCTCAATCTTACACTCATAACTCACATAATTCAAACTCACAACTCACCACCCACCACTTCACTCATAACTCATATCTCATAACTCATATCTCATAACTCATAACTTATTAACGTTAATTTGCACCCAATCGTTTAGTTCATGAGATCACTGTACCTGTTGACTGTTTCGCTTTTAACGCTGGCTTTCGGATCCTGCTCCTCACCGAAAACCACCGCAACAACTATCTCAAAAACTGAGAAAAGATCATTGCCGGCTTTGCCTGTTTCACAGATTAATATCCCTGTGAAACTTTATATGAAGCCCCTGATCCGCCAGATGGACTCTATGATGGCCAAAGAGTTCACCTCCGAAAAATGGCCCGACTATCTGCAAACCAATTGTGAATTCAGGTATAAATACCGGTTTATCCGATCACCCGTAACCCTCACCTGCATAAACAACAAGGTAAATATCAGCTTCATGGGAAGTTACCAGATTGCGGGCAGTAAAGCTGCCTGTGCGTTTGGTAAACAGGTATCGCCCTGGATCTCCGG
The DNA here is from genome assembly GCF_035489435.1 of Flavitalea sp. Lineage (NCBI taxonomy): Bacteria > Pseudomonadati > Bacteroidota > Chitinophagia > Chitinophagales > Chitinophagaceae > Flavitalea > Flavitalea sp. Next base: position 7,938 of record NZ_DATHKG010000083.1, on the reverse strand, counting down.
TAGCTGCGGGTTTGGTAGTGAACCGCTTCGCAAGGTTGACGTGAACATCAGTTCACAATTACAATTGTTACCGAAATACCAGGTTGTTACTAAAACGACACTTGACAAGCTGGTACCAAGGGATAAATGCACTGTTTCTATTCTTCAAACAGATATGACTGCTGAGATAATAGACAGTATCCGGGCTTCTGTTGAAAATTATTGTGATAATTTTGATCAGTTTGTTCAGACGCTGAATAATAATGAAATGCTGACCGAATGGCGGGCAAAAGGAAACAGGGTATTAACGGTTAGTAAATATGGGTACCTGAATCTCAATCCGAGCCTGTTGCGCCTTGGGAAGTTCAATTATATCCGTGACAGCCTGATGTTTTCCGTTGGCTTCAATGGTAACCCTGAATTCTCTTCTGATAGTTTGTCTATTGCGAATAAACCTTATCTGCCTCCTTTCAGCAATACTGAAAACCCGGCGGGCATTTCTGCTTATCTCAATACAGTTTACAATTATTCTTCTCTTTCGGGGCTGCTTAACGACAGTTTAAAAAACAAGCCTTTTGAAGTAGAGGGCCATACTTTCGTTATCAGGGAAGTTGCTCTTGGTGGTACAGAGGAAGGCAAGGTAACGGTTGACCTGAGGTTTGACGGTTATAAAAAAGGCACGCTACATTTAACTGGTACGCCGGTGCTGGACAGCGCAAAACAAGTATTGTCCATGCCCGATATTTCGTTCTCTGTTGATTCAAAAGACATGCTTGTAAAGATGGCCAGGGGCCTTTTTCGTAAACGAATAATAAAACAACTGAAAGATCAATCAGTACTCGACCTGGCTGCGCTGATTCAAAAAAACAAATCGGAGATTGAAAAAAGAATGAATCAACCCTTAAACGAATGGCTAAGTACGGTCGGGAAATTCAGTGAGTTTAAGATAGTAGGCCTTTTGTCGAAAAAAGAAACCATACAGATCCAGGTTTATGTGAAAGGTGATATTAGTGTTGTAGGAAGTCCGCCGGCAGGCAAATTCGGGTTCTAAACAGCTTCAAACCAAAGAAGTTTGCTGTTATTCCAATCGCCATTATAATTGATAAACAGCTCCTCTCCCGCTTTTATAAAACGGACGGTTTTTATGGTCATGATCTCCTCATCATAGTCCATATCGTATTCGCAGTTAGATCTATATGAATGATTATACATCGGGATATACCCAAGTGCCATACAACATTGCCGGATATTTTCTCCCCACTCAAAGATATAATCATGCAAACGTGTCTGATCAAGCAGTTTGCGATCCGCATCACTCATTACTATTACAGGCGAAATTTCGACCACTGTCCCTGCTTCCAGGTTTTCCGATGTAAATACACCTTTTCCCATGTCGCGGGTAGAAGTTATAAACAACACCGGCAAAATCATAATATCAACATTTAATGGTATCCTGTTATTTTGATGGAGATAGCTAAAAATCCTAAACCAAATCCTAAAATTGTATTGTTAACTTTATACCTCACGATCATCATCATCTCTACCTGTTTAGCAGGAGGTTGAAAGATAAATATAGAAATTGACAATTAGGCATGGCATTGGAAATCGAAAAAGAATCACTGCTTGAACAGTTCCTGGAAGTTATTCAGAATGAAGAGGTGCTTCGTATCCGTGAGTTCCTGAATCAGCAAAACATAAGCGATGTTGCCGGGTTGATCTATGAATATCCTGAGTATGAAGGAAAGATCATAAGTAACATGAGCGTGCACCGGGCAGCCAGTGTATTTAAAATCCTGGACATTAATACCCAGAAAACGATTATCCAGGAATTGCCTCCATTCAAAACTGCTGAACTATTAAACGAACTTCCGGCAGATGACCGAACTTCGTTTCTTGAGGAGTTGCCATCTGAAGTAGTAAAAGAGCTGATCAAATTACTTGATCCGGAGGAGCGTCGCGTTACCCTCTCGCTGCTGGGTTATCCGGAAGGAAGCGTTGGCAGGCTAATGACGCCAGATTATATTGCCGTACAGGTTGACTGGACAGTACAGGAAGTATTGGATTATATCCGTGAAGTCGGCAAAGAAAGGGAAACCATTGATGTGATCTATGTGGTAAATGATAAAGGTGAATTTATAGATGATATGAGGATCCGTGAAATTATCCTGGCGAGTCCCGACAAGCAGGTGGGTGAGATCATAGATAACCGCTCAATCACACTGAATGTGAACGACGACCAGGAAGTGGCGAACCAGACTTTCAAAATGAATAACCGGGTAGCGCTGCCGGTGGTGGACGATAAAAATTTGTTGCTGGGTATTGTCACCATAGATGATGTGCTTTGGGTAGCCAATGAAGAGTTCAGTGAAGACATGCAGAAAATTGGTGGTACTGAAGCGCTGGATGAGCCATATCTTGAAATGCCAATTCTGAAGCTGTTCAAAAAAAGAGTGGTATGGCTGATTGTGCTTTTTGTTGGTGAGATGCTGACAGCAACCGCTATGGGTTATTTTGAGGATGAAATTGCAAAGGCCGTGGTATTGGCACTATTTGTTCCACTCATTATTTCCAGCGGTGGCAATAGTGGATCACAGGCATCTACCCTTATCATACAGGCAATGGCTGTTGGTGAAATTCATGTTACCGACTGGTGGCGGGTGATGCGCCGGGAACTTATCAGTGGTCTTTTACTTGGATCTATTTTAGGCCTGGTCGGATTTCTAAGGGTAATTATCTGGAACGGCATTTTTGACAGTTACGGCGAACATACCGTGATCATTGGGTTAACCGTTGGATTTTCACTCATAGGCGTGGTGTTGTGGGGAACCGTTTCCGGGTCGATGCTGCCTATCATTTTGAAAAAACTTGGAGCCGATCCTGCCACATCTTCCGCACCTTTTGTTGCGACTTTAGTTGATGTAACCGGGTTGATAATTTATTTTTCGACGGCTTATTTTTTCATGCAGGGAATTTTGCTTTAAAGATTGCTTTATCCCGCTTAACCAATTAATTTTTTTATAGCATTTATGCTACAATACAATGTCTATAGCATTTAATCTTCAAGCCAATACTTCAAGATCTTAGTATAAGAATTATGAGAACAATTTGTACCAACCTACTGCTTCTATTTATTATTACTAGTTCACAAAGCCAGGAAACCCTAACCTCCCTGAGTATTGATAAGATCATGCGGGATCCCGCCTGGATCGGATCTTCACCATCAAATCCATACTGGAGTGCTGATGGTAAATATCTTTTTTTTAACTGGAACCCCGATAAATCCAGTGATGACTCATTGTATTATATCACCCTGGCTGACCGACAGCCTAAAAAAGCCGGGTATGAACTGAGACAAAACAGTATATCACCACAGGCAATAAAATATAACCTGAAAAGGAACGCCTATGTATACACGAAAAACGGTGATATCTTATTTACCGATGTAAAATCGGGTAAAACAAAAATTATCACCCAGACAATCGAAGCCGAAGCAAATCCGCAATTCGGCAACAATGACACAAGGATTATATATACCCGCAATCAAAACCTGTTTGCTTTTGACATGAATGATGGTACCACAACGCAGCTCACAAATTTTGTCAGAGCCGGCGGAGGTGTTGCCGGGACATTGGGATCAGGAGCTACCGGTGGTACTGGTGGTGTTGGAGGTGCGCAGGGACAACGTGGTTCAGCATCCCGGGGCTCGGGGACCTCAGGTGCTTCAGGTGCAAATATCTCAGGTGATCCACAGGAACAGGCACTCAAAACAGAACAGTTACAATTGTTCGAGGTATTAAAACAAAGAAAAGAAAAACGGGATAAAGCAGAAGCATGGACAAAATCTCAACCAAAAATAAAAACGCTCCGCACGATCACGCTGGATGACCGCAACCTGGTGGGACTGAATATTAGCCCCGACGGGCGCTTTGTGACCTACCGGTTATTTAAGGCACCTGTTGGTGAAAAAAACACCATCATACCGTCCTGGGTTACTGAAGGCGGTTTCACTACGGATATTCCTGGCCGCACGAAAGTAGGCGCACCGGCGGGCAGCCAGGAGTTTTTCGTATTTGACACGCAGACAGATACAATTATCCCGGTGAAAATAAACGCTATCCCCGGTATTACCGATGCACCTGATTATGCAAAGGACTACAAGACTAAAGACACAGCAAAACGACGGCTACCCAGGGGCGTAACTTTCAACGGACCTTATTGGTCTGATAACGGCAACTATGCGGTGATGGACGTCCGTTCACAGGATAACAAAGACAGGTGGCTGATGTTATTGGAACCTGCAACAGGGAAACTTGTGCTGCTTGACCGGCAGCGTGACGAAGCCTGGATTGGCGGCCCCGGCATTGGCTTTGCCTTTGGTAGCGCCGGCAATATCTGGCTCAATGAAAATACTTTTTGGTTTCAAAGCGAAACAACAGGCTTTTCTCATCTGTATAAAATGAACGTTGAAACCAAACAGAAGACAGCGCTGACTACCGGTAAATTTGAAGTACAACGCACGATACTTTCAGCAGACAGGAAGTTTTTTTACCTCACCACCAATGCCGTTCATCCGGGTGAACAACATCTTTATCGTCTGCCTGCAAACGGTGGAGAACCCGAGAAGATTACCGGGATGACAGGCTCGAACCAGGCGACGCTTTCTCCGGATGAGAAAAATATCGCTTACCTGTACTCTTACAGCAATAAGCCCTGGGAACTTTATCTTCAGCAAAACAAAGCCGGAGCTAAACCTGAACAAATCACCACTCTTGCGCAAACGGCAGAATTCAGTTCCTATAAATGGCGCGATCCGGAAATCGTAACTTTTACCGCCACGGACGGGGCCACTGTTTATGCGAGATTATATAAACCTTCCAAACCGCATGCATCGGCACCTGCTGTGGTATTTGTACATGGCGCCGGTTACCTTCAGAATGTACACAAGTGGTGGAGTAGTTATTTCCGGGAATATATGTTTCATAATTTCCTGGCAGACAATGGCTACACGGTGCTGGATATTGACTACCGCGGCAGCGCAGGTTATGGCCGTGATGTAAGGACCGGTATCTACCGGCACATGGGAGGAAAGGATCTTGACGATCATGTGGATGGTGCAAAATACCTGGTCGAGAAACAGGGTGTGAACCCCAAACATATTGGTATTTATGGCGGATCTTATGGCGGTTTTATAACCCTGATGGCGATGTTTACAAAACCGGGTGTGTTTGAAGCTGGTGGTGCACTCAGATCAGTTACCGACTGGGCACATTACAACCATGGATATACCTCGAATATCCTGAATGAGCCGTTTACAGATAGCCTGGCATATCGCCGGAGTTCACCAATCTACTTTGCTGAGGGTCTCCAGGGTCACTTGTTGATGTGTCATGGAATGGTTGATGTGAATGTGCATTTTCAGGACATAGTCCGACTGAGCCAAAGGCTGATCGAACTGAAGAAGGAGAACTGGGAGCTCGCCGTTTACCCTGTCGAGGACCATGGATTTGTAGAACCAAGTAGCTGGACAGATGAATACAAGCGGATATTTAAGCTGTTTGAGACTTATCTAAAAAAATAGGCCTTTAAGGAACGTAATTTTTTTAAAGAACAGGCCTTATTAAAAAACGGACCTTTTAAAGAGCAGACCTTTTTTCAAAGAACGGACCTTTTTAAAGAACAGGGCTTTTTTAACGAACAGGGCTTTTTAAAGAACAGACCTTTAAAATGTAACCTTAAAGAAGTTTATCAAATGAGATATTGACCTGTAAATGACGTTCTACCCTTAGGCCTTCAGGCAAATAATGCAGCCTTCTCTTGATAATATGCGGTTAGTTATGTAATCTTGAAGCCTTAAGTTGTATACAAAAATCTTATATATTTACTAACCCGATATCCTGAACCCCTGTCAACCTTATGGTTGAAGTGGAGTTTTTCGTTTATTACCCTTAAAAAATACATCATGTGTGGAATTGTTGCATATATCGGCCATCGTGAAGCATACCCGGTTATTCTCAAAGGCTTAAAACGACTTGAATACAGGGGTTATGACAGCTCGGGCGTAGCGCTGCTGAACAGCGGGTTGAAGGTGTTCAAGAAAAAAGGTAAGGTTGCAGAACTGGAAAATTCCCTGGTCGGTAAAGATTTGCATGCCTCCATCGGAATCGGCCATACAAGATGGGCCACACATGGTGAACCCAGCGACCGCAACGCTCATCCCCACTCTTCCTCAAATGGTAAGCTGGCAATGATACACAACGGTATCATTGAAAATTACGCACAACTCAAATCTGAACTCCAGAAAAAAGGATACATATTTTCAAGTGATACCGATACTGAGGTATTGTTGAAATTTATTGAAGATATTCAGAAGAACAACAATAGCTCACTGGAAGAAGCTATCCGGATCGCACTTAAACGCGTCACCGGTGCTTATGTAATCGTGGTGATTGATGAAGATAACCCGGATACGCTGATCGCTGCAAGAAAAGGAAGTCCGCTGGTAATCGGTGTTGGAAAAGGTGAACATTTTCTTGCTTCCGATGCCTCTCCTATTATCGAGTATACAAAGGAAGTAGTGTATGTGAATGATTATGAACTCGCCATCATCCGGCCGGATGAACTCATACTCAAAAACCTGGGTAACGAAAAGATTACGCCTTTCATTCAGAAGCTTGATATGGAACTTGCGGCTATCGAAAAAGGCGGCTATGAACATTTCATGCTGAAGGAAATTTTTGAACAGCCCGATACCATTTTTGACTGCCTCAGAGGAAGGCTTGATGAAGTAGGTGCAACGATCACGATGGCAGGTGTTCAGAACAATATTGAGCAGTTAAAAAATGCCAGCCGCATCATAATAGTGGCTTGTGGAACCAGCTGGCACGCGGGTCTTCTTGCCGAGTATATTATCGAAGAATTATGCCGGATACCGGTGGAAGTAGAATATGCTTCCGAGTTCAGGTATCGGAATCCGGTAGTGAATAAAGGTGATGTTATAATAGCCGTTTCTCAGAGCGGTGAAACCGCTGATACTTTGGTGGCAATCGAAAAGGCTAAGGAACAGGGTGCGACGATATTTGGTGTCGTTAACGTAGTCGGTTCATCTATTGCCCGCATTTCACATGCAGGCGCTTATACACACGCCGGTCATGAAATCGGGGTTGCAAGCACTAAGGCCTTTACCGGGCAGTTGGCCGTGCTGACTATGATCGCTTTAAAGATCGCACACGAAAAAGGAACCATTGATAATAAGAGGTTCATGCACCTCCTTAACCAATTGCATGAGATTCCTGAAAAAATCAAGACGACACTGTTACTCAATGACTCCATCAAAAAGCTTGCTGAAAAATATAAGGATGCGAGGGATTTTCTTTATCTCGGAAGAGGATATAACTTCCCGATTGCACTTGAAGGCGCACTGAAATTAAAAGAGATCTCTTATATTCATGCGGAAGGCTATCCTGCAGCGGAGATGAAACATGGACCCATTGCCCTTGTAGACGAAACTTTACCTGTCGTTTTTATCGCGACGAAGGATTCATATCATGAGAAGATAGTCAGCAATATGCAGGAAATCAAAGCCAGGAAAGGCAAGGTAATTGCCGTCATCACAGAGGGCGATGATGTGGTCACAGGACTCGCAGATGATGTGATCATCGTGCCTGAATGCGACGAATTAGTGGCTCCAATGCTGAGTGTTGTGCCAATGCAGTTGCTTGCTTATTATATCGGAGTCGCAAAAGGACTTGATGTTGATAAACCAAGAAACCTCGCTAAATCAGTAACAGTAGAATAACAGGTCTCAACCCCAATTTCTGCTTATGAACAATATCAAAAGAAGCCCTGTTCAAACACTGGGTTACAATTTTATATCACCTGAATTTTTACCAAAGGGTAAGAAAGAATATTATCTCCGCAATCAGCAGAACAACAATGGTATCACGTATCGCCAGTTGACGG
>NZ_DATHKG010000082.1:0-45907 GCF_035489435.1 Flavitalea sp. | reverse complement strand
ATCAGGGAACAAAAGCCGATCGGAGACAATCCCGCACGTGCGGGACATGAACAATGGTATTAACCAGGAATCACAGTGGCAAATCAAACCAACCGAAAGGCCCATCCGGCGGAGTGAAGAACCGAGTGAGCGCCATGAACGCGCAAAATCAACGAAGCACAAAAAGCGAAATCAGGCAACAATGTTATCCGCTAAAAAGATAAGGCTGTAAAAGATAAGATAGACTAATCCTCCAGTTGGTCAACGGATATATTCGCACATTGAAAACTCCTGCGATGATAAGTGCAGATACCATGAGTATCTATCGCATCACGGTGAGCGCGTGTACCATAGCCCTTGTTAGAGCTCCATTTATAATGCGGATATTCCTCATGCAGCTTTATCATATATTCATCACGATACGTTTTTGCCAGGATACTTGCAGCCGCAATAGATGCATAAATGCCGTCGCCCTGTATTATACAGGCATGGGGAGTTGTATTATAAGCTGTAAAACGGTTTCCATCTATGATTAAAAATCCGGGACGCTTTTGCAACTGGTCGAGGGCCAGGTGCATCGCTTTAAATGAGGCTTTAAGTATGTTTATGCGATCAATTTCATCATGATCAACTTTGGCTACTGCATAGGAAACCGCATATTTTTCGATAAACCCGCGAAGTATCGTGCGATCTTCTTCCTTAACTTGTTTGGAATCGTTCAGCAAAGGGTGAAAAAAAAGTGGAGGCAAAATAACAGCGGCCGCAAAGACCGGACCTGCCAGGCAACCACGACCAGCTTCGTCGCAGCCAGCTTCCATATATTCGTATTGATGATATACCTGCACAGGTTCCTTGTTTCATTTCAAAAATAAGACATGCCCGGCGAATCATTTTAATTTTACATCTTTGACCCGCTGTTTTCTTATCCACAACAAAGTGGATAAATTTTAGATACATGGATATTCTGGCTTATTTCTTGGCTGTGATCATCGGAATTTCCCTCGGGCTCGTCGGAGGTGGCGGTTCAATACTTACTGTGCCAGTGCTGGTTTACCTGTTACACATTGACCCGCTGATGGCAACTACCTATTCGCTTTTTATCGTAGGTATTACAAGCCTTGTAGGCGGAGCCAAGGCTTATTCAAAAAAACTGATCGACTTCAGGGCGGTGGCATTGTTTGGTATACCATCTATACTTTCAATTTTTATCGCCCGGCATTTTTTGCTGCCAGCAATTCCGGACTATCTGTTTGATCTCGGTAACATCGCCGTTACCAAAGACGTATTGCTGATGGTTGTATTTGCCCTGCTGATGTTTGCAGCAGCCATATCGATGATCAGGAACGAGTTGGCAATACCTCATTCTGAAAATAACGCAACCCCGAAAGATTCAAAATATTTTCATGAATTCGACAGGCACGAACCGAGCCTGGTGCTGGTTCTCCCTGGCTTATTAATCGGGTTGATTACCGGTCTGCTTGGTGCCGGTGGCGGATTTCTTATCATTCCTACGCTCGTTTTAATAATCCGGATGCCTATGAAGATCGCAGTCGGTACCTCCCTGTTGATTGTCTCCATTAATTCATTATTTGGCTTTGTTTTTAGTATCGGCATAACCCCGCAAGAGTTTAACTGGCCGCTGATGTTAATTTTTTCTCTGCTCGCTGTGATTGGCATTATCATCGGTAGCAAACTAAGTGATCGTATTCCGGGGGAAATACTTAAAAAAGCATTCGGTTGGTTCATTTTGATTATGGGTGTTTATATTTTAATCAGAGAATTATGGTTGTGATTTATACTTCATAATTATTCTTTAACGGGTGGATAGGCATTCCCTTCATAGGGATAGAATACTCTTTTACATTTCCGGAATACTCTTTTACATACCCGGAATACTTTTAACATTTCCAGAATACCCTTTTACATTTCCGTTATGTTAAAAAACTTTTGATGAACGTTTCCTTCCTAACTTTGCCCCCGCAATGCAAACACCTGGACAAAGCCGATCGACAAAAGCAGTAGCCATATGGTTATATATTGGTGTCTTTATGTTAATGATACAGGTAATACTCGGTGGTATCACCAGGTTAACAGGCTCCGGACTTTCTATTACAGAATGGAATGTTGTAAAAGGCTCAATGCCGCCCTTAACGGAAGGTCGCTGGATACAGGAATTTGAAAAATATAAAGCAACCCCGCAATTCCGCTTGCTCAATATGGACTTTACCTTATCTGATTTTAAATTTATTTATTTCTGGGAGTGGCTTCATCGCAATTGGGCAAGGTTGATAGGAATTGTTTTTGTTGCAGGCTTTATATACCTGGTTGCACGTAAGCATCTTCGTAAGGATATGTATGGACCTTTATTGATTTTACTACCACTTGGGGCACTGCTAGGGGCCGTAGGATGGATCATGGTTGTAAGCGGATTAAGCGGCGATGCAATATATGTTAGGCCAACAAGGCTGGCATTGCATTTTGTTTATGCAATTGGAGTTATATGTTATACATTCTGGCTTGCACTCCAATCGTCTGTTCCTGCCACGCAGCGCGTTTCAGTGCCCAAAATAAAAAACCGCGTGCTTGCGATATTAGTGGTCTTGTTTTTCCAGTTAATTTATGGCGCATTAATGGCTGGTCACAAAGCCGCAACTGCTGCCCCGACCTGGCCGGATATCAATGGAAATTTTGTTCCGCCGAATATCTTAAGTGAAACACCTCTGATGCTGAATTTCGTGGAGAATACGCAGACTATCCATTTTATTCATAGAATGCTTGCTTATCTTTTGCTGGTGCTGATCATTGAACTCCTGATAAAAATAAGCCGCAATACCAATGCTACTCCTTATCTTAAAAAAGCTGCTATTTTCCCACTCATTTTTGTAATAGTGCAGGCGTTGCTCGGTATTATTTCTGTCATCATCAGTCCCGGTATTATTCCCGGTAAATGGGGCGCGTTTGAATGGATAGCACAACTTCATCAAATAACCGGCATGCTCCTTGTTTTAAGCATGATTGTGCCCTGGTATCTTACCACGGGTAAATCTTTTAAGCAGTCTCCATAATCTGTAGCTGTCGATTTCGTTTAGATTATTGTAAATTAACGCTTAATTGAGCCGATGAGCTTTCGGCGACTGAAACCAGACCCTGCATGAAGTCATATTTCCGTGGACTATATTATTCTTTTCCTCTTCAGTTGGTGCTGTTACACTTAAAAAAGTTCCAGATTCTACTAATTTTTTGGTACCTGTTGTTTAGTACAGTCAGTGGTTCTTTTATGAAAAACTACGGTGCTGATTCGCTTTTCCTTGCACCCGAATACCTGGGCGAAGTAAATTTTGTAAGTGCGGCTATAGTCGGCATCTCTATTGGCATATTTATCATGAGCTGGAATATCACAACATTTATCCTGTTCAGCCGCCATTTTCATTTTCTTGCTACCACAACCAAACCGTTTTTAAAATATTGTATTAACAACGGGATAATACCATTGACATTCCTTATTTATTATTTTATCGAGGCCATTGTATTCGATACAAGGAAAGAACTGATGTCTGCAACTGAAGTGATCTATCTTACAAGTGGTTTTCTGACCGGGCTCACTCTGATAATAGGCATTTCTTTGTTTTATTTTTTTCGCGCAGACAAAAGTATCATACGCAGACTCACACCCGTTATTACAAACCCGGAACTTATAAAAGTACAATTCAAAAAAAGAGAAAGTAAGTTACATGGCAGCCGGCTCATCAAGGTTGAGTGGTATCTCAATTCAATTAAAAGATTGAAAAAGGTCAGAGACGTTTCACATTATAGCAATGAATTTATCGAATCAGTATTCAGCAGGCATCACTTTGCTGCGGTTCTTTCAATATTTATAGCTTTTTTGTTTCTGATCCTAATCGGTTTCTGGTCAGATGAACCCCTGTTCCAGTTACCTGCTGCTTCCGGCATCACCATATTTTTTGCGATACTGATCGCAGTTTCCGGAGCCTTCTCATATTTCCTGCAAAGCTATAGTCTGCCTGTGATGATATTGTTGTTTGCAATCATGAACCTGCTTTATAAATATGATGTAATCGATCCAAGTAATAAAGCCTATGGCCTTAACTATAATAACAGGGAGGAAAGACCTGTTTATGACAGGGATCAGATCATGAACATCATGTCAGAAAAAAATGTGCAGCGTGATAAAAAGAATATGATCGGTATCCTTAACCGGTGGAAGGCAAAACAAAAAACAGATAAGCCGATAATGTATATTATCAATACAAGCGGAGGTGGCAACCGCAGTGCGAGCTTTACGATGAATGTTTTGCAGAGACTCGACAGCCTAAGTAAAGGTGAATTGATGGACAAGACATTCCTGATCACGGGTGCTTCGGGCGGGATGCTTGGAGCTACTTATTTCAGGGAACTCTATAAGGAAAAGCTGGCGGGAAAAAAAATCAACATGCAGGATCGAAGCTATGTTGATGATATTTCGCAGGATCTTTTAAATGCATTGTTTACTTCTTTTGTAGCCCGCGATCTTGCTTCTCCCGCTCAAAAGTTTAAGGTGGGCGATTACCAGTATATCAAGGATCGTGGTTATGCTTTTGAGCAAAAACTAAATGAAAACACGCATGGTATTCTGAACAAACAATTGCGTGATTTTACTGCAGATGAAGCATCGGCCAGGGTGCCTCTGATGTTTTTTAATTCTGTTATTACAAGGGATGGAAGAAAACTAATTATCAGTACACAACCCGTAAGTTTTCTGATGAAACCAGTACATGATACCACGAACATGATGGCCATTGATGCAGATGGGGTTGACTACCAGGCACTGTTTTCTAAACAGGATCCCATGAATCTCCGGGTATTAACAGCTTTGAGAATGAATGCAACCTTTCCTTATGTGTTGCCAAATGTCTGGCTACCCACTACCCCTGTAATAGACGTAATGGATGCGGGTCTACGCGACAATTATGGGCAGGAATCTGCTATCAGGTTTGTACAGGTTTTCCGGGACTGGATCCGGGAGAACACAGGTGGGCTGGTCTTTATACAAATCAAAGACAGGAAAAGCGGGGGATGGGAAAATCCTTATGAATCAACAGATGTAACAGAGCTGGTAACAAAACCTATGCTACTGCTACAGTTTAACTGGTATAAGATGCAGGAATACAACCAGGATGACCTGCTGGGTTTAACCCAGGCGGTTATTGGTCAGCAGCTACATAAGATTTCGTTCCAGTATGTGCCCAAAAAAGAAGATGGAAGGGCAGCACTGAGCTTTCATCTTACCAAAAGAGAAAAAAGAAATATTGCTGATGCGCTTGACAATGATAACAACCAGCAGGCCTTTGATCATTTCCTGAAAATACTTCGACCACTCCCCTCTGTAGGTATGCAATAATTGCTCTAATGCAATTTATCAATACATAAAATAAAGGGATCTTCGATTTTTATACAGTGTTCTCTAATCGTTGTAAAGAAATCTCTGATTGTTATCAAGAGCCATCTGATTGTTGTAAAGTATTCTCTGATTATTATTAAGAGCTCTCTGATTGCTGTAAAGTATTCTCTGGTTGATATAAAGCATTCCCTGATTGATCAGGGATGTAATAATCGAAAGGCTTTTTTGATAACCCTGATATGAAACTTTTCTGCGGTTTCAACCGGGTCACCATCTATATGTAATGGCGCCAGACCTGGATTGCTGATGGTTAATTCGTTGGTCTGAAAATATATAATGTTTTTCTTTTTGATATGATCGCTTACTCTTTGCAATGCATTGATACCGGTTGCCTGGCTAATGATAGAAAAAGGCACCATCAGTTTACTCATTTTCTTGACAATTACAATATCAAGCAAGCCATCATTAAGACTCGCCTTTGGAGCGATGGTAAAATTATTGCCAAACTGATTACTGTTGGCAACACAAACAAAGAAGGCATCTTCAAGAAAACTACCTTCGCTGCAGTTGATTTCAAAAGAGTAAGGTGCTGCCTTAAAAAAATTTATAGCGGATACTTTAATATAAGTCTGCAGTCCTCTCCTTTTCTGTTTTGCAAAATCATGCGCTACCTGTGCATCGAAACCCATACCACAAAGCATACAAGAAAACCGGTTGTTGATATAAAATCCATCAATAAACGAGGTTTTTCCTTTCAGGATAATATCAAGCGCCCTGGATGGTGCTTTGGGAATGCCTGCTGCGAGCGCAAGGCCATTTCCCGACCCTTTTGGAATGATGCCGATATTCACCGGAATGTCCATCAGCTGTGATACAACACTATTCACGGTACCATCACCACCACAGATGATTACATCAGTTATACCTTCTGAACGTATTTTATTGGCAAGGGCCGCATAATTTCCGTCTTTGTCTGTTGAAACGATCTTAAAGGGAAAGTTATATTTTGCAATTCGTTGGGATATAAGTTCTTTTAGTAACTCTTTCTTACCGCTGCCTGAAATAGGATTGATAAGAAAGATGAACTTTCTGTTTCTTCCACCTGGATCTGAAGGAACAGGAAACTCATCCCTGGAAATTCCGCGGTTAACCTTTTTTAAAGACACTTGCAGGAGTATTAACCGGCAAGTTAATAAGTTAATCTTACAGCCGGCAGACAGATACGAATGATTAAATAATTGTAGTTTAGTAACACAATTACCAGTATGCGAAAAATATTATGGGTGCTTCTTGTTCTTTTTGCAGTCCTTGCTATAGCCTATGTTTTAGGACCCGCACCTCAAACGCCGGTATACAGCAGGTCGATACCAACAATTCCTGCAGAGGCATACCCGCTTGAAACCTATATCCGGAAAAAAGAATCACAGCATAAAATAAAACCTGATAACGAAGCAAGGATTATCTGGTATAATGATTCGCTCAAGAAAAAAACACCATATTCACTTGTTTACCTCCATGGGTTTAGTGCATCCCAGGCAGAAGGTGCGCCTGTTCACCGCAATATCGCCAGGGAGTTCGGATTTAATCTTTACTTATCCCGCCTCGCCGAACATGGAATAGATACCACCGAACCCATGATGCAATTAACTGCTGACCGCTATTGGGAATCAGCTAAGGAAGCATTGGCCATAGGACATATGATTGGAGATAAGGTAATACTTGTTGGTACTTCCACGGGTGGCACAAATGCATTGCAGCTGGCGGCAACATATCCGGATGATGTGGCTGCCATTGTACTTTTATCACCAAACATCGAAATAAATGATCCGAATGCCTGGATATTAAATAATCCATGGGGCCTGCAAATTGCACAATTGATAAAGGGTTCACCCTATATTCTTTCCCCCGATACAAGACCAATCAATATGCAATACTGGTCTTCAAAATACAGGCTTGAAGCTGCAGTTGCCCTGCAGGAACTGCTTGAAACAACTATGACTGAAGAAACTTTTAAAAAAATCACACAACCAGCACTGTTATTATATTATTACAAGGATGAGATACACCAGGACAGTACCGTTAAGGTTTCTGCCATGCAACGGATGTTTGATGAACTTGCAACCCCGGCTTCAAAGAAGGTTGCAGTTGCCATGCCGAACACCGGCACCCATGTAATCGGATCATATATCAGGTCTCATGATGTAACCGGAGTACAAAGGGAGATTGAAAACTTCCTGGTGAACATAGCAGGCATCAAAAAAGTAGGGCCCTGAATTCAATAAACTCCAGATTGCCGGTTTCAAAGTTTACACTTAAATTCAGGATTCAATAACTGTTTATGGCTTTGTCTCAAAGGTTCCTGGCTCTTGACGTTTTTCGCGGTATGACGGTCTGTTTTATGATCATTGTAAATACACCGGGAAACGGATCAACTACATTTTCGCCTTTACTACATGCATCATGGCACGGCTTCACTCCAACTGACCTTGTGTTTCCTTCATTTCTGTTTGCTGTTGGCAATGCAATGATATTTGCGACCCGGAAATGGGAAACGATGACCCAATCGCAGGTACTTTGGAAAATATTTAAAAGAACTTTCATCATTTTTCTTCTTGGTTACCTGATGTACTGGTTCCCTTTCGTTGAATACAACCAGGCCGGCGGGTTCAGTATGCGCCCATTTGAGAAAACAAGAGTTTTCGGAGTTTTGCAGCGGATAGCACTGTGTTATGGCATTGCAGCCCTGATGGTTTATTATCTGAAACCAAGAATGATCCTGAGCATTTCAGCAGCATTGCTTCTGATTTATTGGGCGGTCATGATCTGGTTCGGCGAATCCGCGGACCCACTGGGCCTGAACACAAACGCTGGTGTACAACTCGACCGGTTTCTGATAGGTGAGAACCATCTCTATCATGGAGAGGGGGTGGCCTTCGATCCCGAGGGGCTCTTAAGTACGATTCCGGCCATTGTGAATGTAACAGGAGGTTATTTCGCAGGCAAATACATTCTTGAGAAAGGTAAAACATATGAAACACTCAGTAAGCTACTCCTTGCGGGAGCTGCCCTTCTTGCAATCGCCTACTGCTGGGACCTCTTGTTTCCAATAAACAAAAAACTCTGGACCAGTTCTTTTGTACTGCTCACGGTGGGGCTTGACTGCATGATCCTGGCTTCGATCATATATATAGTTGATTTTTTAAAGAAGACCAGGTGGACTGAATTTTTCCAGGTTTTTGGCAAAAACCCGCTATTCATTTACCTCCTGTCAGAAGTAATCGCCATACTTATGTATTTTTTCCAGGTCGAAGGGAACATCTCAGTCTACAATTGGATATTCCGAACCTTTTTCCTTCCTTTCGGAGGCCATACCGGCTCCCTGGTATTTGCCCTTTCAGTTATGCTAACTTGTTGGCTTGTAGGATGGTGGATGGACCGCAACAAGATTTACATAAGGGTTTAGTTTAATTTAGTAAGAAGTTTTCAATTCCGGCTTGCCTTCCGGCTGATTTTTCGTACTTTTGCGCACGTTTCGAAAATCCGAAACAATTGGGCAAAGGCCCGCAATTATAGAGCGCATTATGGAAATCAGAAATATAGCAATTATCGCACACGTTGACCACGGCAAAACAACACTCGTGGATAAAATTTTACACCAGACTAATGTGTTCCGGGCTAACCAGGACACCGGTGATCTTATAATGGATAGCAACGACCTCGAAAGAGAACGTGGTATCACCATCTTCAGTAAGAATGCTGCTGTTGTATACAAAGGTGTAAAAATTAATGTGATCGATACACCGGGTCACTCTGACTTTGGTGGTGAAGTTGAACGTGTGTTGAAAATGGCTGATGGAGTTGTGTTACTGGTAGATGCCTTTGAAGGCCCTATGCCACAAACACGTTTTGTGCTTCAAAAAGCGCTGCAGTTAAACCTGAAGCCAATTGTTGTAATTAATAAGGTTGACAAACCAAACTGCCGTCCTGATGAAGTTCATGAAGCGGTATTTGAATTGTTCTTCAACCTGGATGCATCTGAATACCAGTTGGATTTCGCAACTTATTATGGTTCCGGAAAAAATGGCTGGTTCAATGATACAAACGAACAAAGTGCTGACATTACTCCTTTGCTCGATGGTATTATTAAACATGTACCGCCACCGAAAGTAAGTGAAGGTCCCTTGCAAATGCAGATCACTTCCCTTGACTATTCTTCATTCCTTGGCCGTATCGCCGTAGGTCGTGTTGCCCGCGGTTCTATACGTGAAGGTCAGCCTATTGCTTTGATGCAGGCTGAAGGAGTGATTAAAAAATCGAGAGTTAAAGAATTATATGTTTTCGAATCACTTGGAAAGAAAAAAGTAACTGAAGTTATAGCAGGCGATATCTGTGCGGTAGTTGGTCTTGAAGATTTCAACATCGGTGATACCATTGCCGATTCTGAAAATCCGGAAGCACTCGCAGTTATCAGCGTTGATGAGCCGACCATGAGCATGATGTTTGGTATCAACAACTCACCCTTCTTTGGTAAAGATGGTAAATTCGTTACTTCACGTCACCTTCGTGACCGCCTGATGAAGGAAACTGAAAAAAACCTTGCACTCCGTGTAGAAGACACTGATGGCGGGGGTGATAACTTCCTCGTTTTCGGACGCGGTATACTTCATCTTGGAATTCTTATCGAAACCATGCGTCGTGAAGGTTATGAACTGACCGTTGGTCAGCCACAGGTTATCGTAAAGGAAATCGACGGCAAAAAACATGAACCATATGAAACTTTGGTGGTTGATGTGCCTGCTGAATACAGTGGTAAAGTAATTGACCTGGTAACACAACGTAAAGGTGAAATGCATGTGATGGAAACTAAAGGTCAAATGCAACATCTTGAGTTTGAAATCCCATCAAGAGGTCTGATCGGCCTTCGTTCACAAATGCTTACAAACACTGCCGGTGAAGCAGTAATGGCTCACCGCTTTAATGAATATAAACCATGGAAAGGACCAATTCCGGGTCGTAGCAATGGTGTGCTGATTGCTAAAAACCAGGCTCCTACAACAGCCTATTCTATCGACAAATTGCAGGATCGCGGTTCGTTTTTTGTGGATCCGGGTGATGAAGTATATGTTGGGCAGATCATTGCCGAGCATATCAAACCAGGTGACCTGATTGTAAATGCAACTGAAGGAAAAAAGCTTACCAACATGCGTGCAAGTGGTAGTGATGATTCAGTAAGAATTGTTCCAAAGATCCAGATGACACTTGAAGAATGTATGGAGTATATCCAGCAGGATGAGTGCATCGAAGTAACTCCAAAAAATATCCGTCTTCGTAAGGTAATTCTTGATGAAGATGAGAGAAAAAGAGTTCAGAAGAGAATGGGAGCTGAAGCTTAATCAGTTCAATTACAAATATTTTATTTAAAGGGATGTTTCCGAAAGGCAACATCCCTTTTTTAATAGAATTTTCGGCACCAATCCACTATTCAGACACGGATTCAGGGTGTTTTACAAGCCAAACAGTGCCAATGGCTCAAAATCTCTACCTCCGGCTCAAGCTTCTGTTCTGAATTCATGAATAGCAGGTAAATTTAGTTATTCATGAGGATCTCCCGTAAGCTATACAGGTTACTGGCCTATAGCTGTATTTGCCTGTTGCACATCAACATGCTGTACGGGCAATCCCTGCTTTTCTCCAAATTGAATGCTTCTCACGGTCTTTCTGAAAACAACGCCCGCACACTTACTATTGATAAAAATGGATTTTTATGGATTGGAACCTCACAGGGACTGAATCTGTATGATGGCTATACAGTTCGCACATATTTCAAGGAGCATAACCCCGAGCTTCCTTCAGATGTGATTGTGGAGGTTAAGGCTGATAGTAAAAATAATGTCTGGATCGGAACTCCCGAGGGTGCGAGCTGGCTTGATAAGAACCGTCGTTTTCATAGGGTTACCATTAACGATACCTTGCAAAAATTCGGTTGTCCCAGCATCTTTGAAACAAAAAAATACGGAATAATTCTTTTCGGAGATAAGGGCCAGTTTTATTATGATAGTTCAATTAATAAATGGAAAAAACTGGATTGGATACCGCCAGCGCTGAACCGTGTGTTTTGGGATACTGAAAAGTTTGCTGATGACAAATTCATTTTTTGCGTAGACACCCTCGTTACCATTATTGACTATAGTACACATAAAACTATTTACCAGGGCGCCTTCAGTTTTCCGTTAAGCGCCTGTAAAATCAATGAGTCCCAGATTGCTATTGGTTTGCAGAAAGGACATGTGTTAATTGTTGATATCAGGACTGGTAAAACCGTAAAAACATATGAGTTAAAACACAAACTGAACGGCCAGCTTTTGAATAGTAATCTCACAGAAGTAAGGCAAGCTTCCAACGGTGACTTACTGGTTGCCACGGACCTCAATGGCCTGGTTGTTATTAGCCAGGATGGGAAGATTACGGAACACACACATGATCCGCTTGATGCGCATTCTTTGTCATCTAACTATACTTATCGCGTGCTAGCCGGTTCAAAAGGCGAAGTGATAGTCGGCACTTATACATCCGGGGCTAATTTGGGTAACGTACTAAATAAATCTGCGGGTTACACGCGTGTATTTAAAGATAAAGAGGGCAACCTGTTTGATAATTATCTTACAGACATTGCGGCTGGTGACAATGGAGTCTTTTGGATAGGTGCAATGGATCGACTGATAAAGTGGAACCGGACCACAAATCAATCAGAGTTTTATACCAACCATACAAATACAGAATTTGGAGTAAGGCCTTATGAGATCCGATCGATTTTTCCGCTCCACAACAACAAAATTCTCGTTGGGACAAATGGCGGCGGGTTGACACTGTTTGATGTAAATACCAATAAATTTAAAAACATCCCAAGAGATAGCAGCCTTGGTCCCGCGGCAGCATCAAGGGGAGTGATGGAAATGGTTAAGTTATCCAACGGCAGTTTGTGGGTAGGAACACTTGGCGGCTTATTCGCATTAGATCCTGAAACGTTCAAGGTCACTTCATTCAGTAATCATCCACAGCTTAAAGAGCTGGATAAGAAAAGGGTTTTTAAAATATATGAAGACAGGCGTGGAAGAATCTGGATAGGCACCAGTTCCCACGGTGCTTACGTATATGATCCCCTGCGGCAAACGATCCGGAACTACTCGACAAAGGAAAACCTCCCTTCGAATTCAGTCTATTCAATAACCGGGGATAAAAAAGGAAACATTTTTATTAGTAGCAACACCGGGTTTACAGTGCTCGATCCGACGGATCATATCCTGAATTACACTTACAACAAAGGGCTAAGATATAATTACTGCCAGGATCTGCTTGAAGACAGTATCAGTGGTACAATCTGGATTGCAAACACCAGGTGCCTCATCAAATTCAATCCTGCTGATAGTTCGATGCAATACTTCGAAGAAAATTCCGGGCTTAGCATTGAAGGGTTCAGGATTGGTAGTTCATTTAAAACCAATGATGGAGAGATGCTCTGGGGCAGCCGTAGCGGGGTGAATTACTTCCATCCCGATAAACTCGTAAGTATACCTTCCAGACTTACCTTAAGTATCCAGGATTTGAAATTCAATGGTGAAACGCGGCACATTACTGACAATGTCAGTCTGCGGTTGACATATTTGTCAAACGATATCTCATTTTATTTTTCAGCTGTGAACCTTTATGGGTCCAAAAATATTCATTACCAATATAAACTTTCAGGCTACGAAAAGGACTGGCATACCGGTATTGACATCAGGGAAGCACACTATACATCTCTGCCCACAGGAAATTTCAGTTTCGAAGTGCGTGCCAGTCTCGACGGCATAAACTGGATAAAATCCAACAATTCGGTATCTGTATACATCGTACCCCCAATATGGCAACGATGGTGGTTCATCACAGCTTGTATTATTGTCCTGGCAGGATCATTTCTCTGGCTATTTGTAAACCGCAACAAAAAGATACTTGAACAGCGCGAAGAAATTGAAATGGAACAGGCAATCAATTACTTCGCTACCAACATGTATGAAGCACAGACCGTTGAAACCATTCTTTGGGAGGTGGCGAGAAGTTGTATAGGTAGACTAGGATTTGAAGATTGTGTTATTTACCTGCTTGATGAAAAAAGACAGGTGCTTGTTCAAACTGCTGCTCACGGACCAAAAAGTCCCGCGGAAAATCAAATAACCAACCTTATTGAAATACCACTCGGGAAGGGGATTGTCGGAAGCGTGGCTTTGAGCGGTAAAGCTGAGATTATTGACGATACATCAAAGGATCCCCGTTATATCATTGACGACGCCTTCAGGTTATCTGAAATCACGGTTCCAATCATCTCCGATGGTAAAGTGCTTGGCGTTGTAGACTGCGAACACTCAATAAAAGGGTTCTTTACTCAAAAGCATTTGTCTATTCTTAACACTATTGCATCTTTGTGTGCTAATAAGATCATCAGGATCAGGGCAGAAAAGGAGAGGGAGAAGGCGCAGGCAATTCTTATGGACACCCAGCACAAAATGGCTGAGATTGAAATGCAGGCACTCAGGGCTCAAATGAATCCGCATTTCATATTCAATTGTCTGAATTCGATCAACAGGTATATTGTCAAGAGCGACCAGGCAACCGCTTCCCTTTATCTTACCAGGTTCGCAAAACTGATCCGCCTGATTCTTGACAACTCAAATAATAAAAATGTGATCCTGGCAAACGAGCTGGAAGCGCTGAAACTTTATATAGAAATGGAAGCGCTGAGGTTTGATAAGAAATTTACCTACAGTATTGTGGTTGATGAATCGGTTTGTGCTGATAGTGTGGAAGTGCCTCCGCTGATCATCCAGCCATACGTTGAAAATGCCATCTGGCACGGGTTGCTTCATAAAGAAACAGAAGGGTATTTGTTGATTTACGTCTCAAAATTGTCGGAAAACATGATAAAGGTGGTAATTGAGGACAATGGTGTTGGGAGAGAAAAGGCAAAAGAGCTGAGAAGCAAATCTGCCACAACCCGGAAATCCCTGGGTATGAAACTAACTGAAAACAGGCTTAGCCTGCTTAATAAATATGCTGAACTCACTGCGAGTGTAGATATCATTGATCTTAAAACGGAAGGTGAAACCGCAGAAGGGACGAAAGTGGTATTAAAAATTCCGATTTTGTAAACTTCTTCTTATGCAGAAAACAATAAAGCAAACACTTGTTAAAACAATAAACGCTTTTCAAAATAATCATATGATAAAATGTGTTCTGATTGATGACGAAAGCAACAGCCTTGAAATGATGGAGTGGTTGTTAAAGACCTATTGTCCCGAAGTTAAGATCGAGGCAATGTGTAACTCTGCAGAAAAGGGACTGGAAGCGATCCACCTCCACCGTCCGGATGTAGTTTTCCTGGATATTGAAATGCCTCATATGAACGGGTTCGACATGCTGGAGCAATTTGATAAGTTGTTTTTTGATGTGGTTTTCTGCACTGCCTATGACCAGTTTGCCATCAAAGCATTTAAATACAGTGCATTGAACTACCTGCTGAAACCGGTAGATCCGGACGACCTTAAGGAAACGATCAGCAGGTTGCAGGCAAAAAGATCCTCGCCTTCGCCGGACCAGATAAAATTATTGCTTGAAAATATTCGTCAAACCCCAAAACAAACCGTTCAGCGTATTGCTCTTACAACCAATGATGGGATGATTTTCGTTTCAACCGGTGACATTATTTATTGTGAAGCGGAAAGTAACTATACCAATATCGTGTTGAGCACAGGTAAAAAAATCATGGTCTCCAAGGTATTAAAGGATATCGACGAGGCTCTTTCCGGTCCTGATTTTTTCAGGGTCCACAATTCGTTCCTGATTAATATTAACCGGATTAAAAAATTTGTCCGGGGCGAGGGTGGATATGTGATAATGGATGATGGAACAACCGTTAGTATTTCCCGCTCCAGGCGCCAGGAGTTTATGGAACTTTTCTCCAGGTTTTGACCAGGCATCATTCCCGGTGATTTGCAGTTAAGCGTTGAATAAATTTTTTACCCCTTTTTTACCCCTTCTTTAACAACCAATACGCGCCCCTTTTCAGGGGCGCTTTTTTGTATTAATAATTATTAGTAATAATTACTCTCGGACTCAGTAATCGCCTGGTTCTATAGAGAGGCCAGTGTTGAACGGTGACTCTCATATTTAAACGGTTTATTTCATAGGTAATGTCTGCAAAGCAATCGCACGGTTTAAATCATCCTCAAAGTACCGGTTATGAATTTTTATAGTTTAAATAAGGCTTAAACTATCGACGATGAATTTGTAAGGTTATGTCATGCGCAAACTATCGACCATAAATTTGTAGGGTTATGTCATGCGCAAACTATCTACGTTGAAACTGTACGGTTTCGATACATGTGATTAGTGTGTGACATGCAGATGAACAAATATCCATAGACAATTCAATCATGCTTGTCTACAATTGGATCGCCTTACTATACAATTCAATCAACGTTATAGACAACCTGATCGTTACAGCTGTACCTTGCAAGCAATGCCTGTAATGCAGTGTGGTCAATAGTTACAGGGCATTGCGAGAAATGCAAGCTACATGGATACCGCAACAGGTTACTAAATATCACCACTATATGTGATTGCCTTAGCTTTACCTTCGTGTTATATTTGCATCGTCAATGAGAAACATATGAATGACAATAGCAAAATCAGTTATTCCCGCCGGCAAAGCAACTGATTTTGTTAAAGAAAAATAAAAAGCAAAAAAAGGCTGTAACATTTTTAAAAGAACGTCGTCATATTATCATAACCACACAATTAAAAAAACATTTATAAAAAACACACAATGAAACACAGAATTTTAACCCTCGCTTTGTTACTGTCATTATCACTCAGTAATATTTTCGCAAACACCAATGAAGAAGTTGTAAATGCAAAAGCTGTTAATTCGTTCAAGAAAGAATTCAGCCAGGCCCAGGAAGTAAAATGGGAAAATAGCAAGCAATATGTAAAGGCAACATTCAAGATAAATGACCAGGTTATGATTGCTTACTACTCTAATGCTGGTGAATTACTTGGTATCACAAGAAATCTTACAACAAGCCAGTTGCCAATCAATCTTATGACCGATATCAAAAAGAATCATAAGAACTCCTGGATCACAGATCTGTTTGAGATCACAACCAATGATGAAACAAACTATTACATCACCCTGGAAGATGCAGATCAAATTGTTGTTTTGAAATCAGCTGGTAGCTATGGCTGGACAACATTTAAAAAAGAAAAGAAAAATAATCAGTAATTTTTTCTCAGTTGGTTTTAGTTGGATAGAAAAAAATAACCCCCGGCGTCGGGGGTTATTTTTTTTGAGTCATTGTCTTTGAGTCATTTTTTTTGAGTTATGAGTTATGAGTGATGAGTTATGAGTTATGAGTTATGAGTGATGAGTTATGAGTGATGAGTTATGAGTGAGTGATGAGTTACGAGTCATGAGATATTTCATCATTGAAAATTTAAATAACTCACTCATAACTCATAACTCATCACTAAATAACGCTTGTTCATCAACGTTATAACATGTAATTATTAAATCACGGCTTGCTGTTGTTAAACGCACTTTTATTTTTGCTAAATACTCAAAACATCTTTTAAAAGGTTTGCTATGATGATAGCTTTGTTTTATCAACGATTTCAAATCATCATTAAAACCTTAATCAATGAAACTTTTCAAGTTTACTATTCTCTCATTGGCACTTGTATTAACATTTGTGTCCTGTTCTAAAAAAAGCAGCGACGATTCAACATCAGCTCCCAGTTCACTTGATGGTGTCTGGGCCGGCAAGTCTGTAACTGAATCGAATAACAGTACAAATTTTTATTCTTTCGAAATCAAACCGAACGGAACGCTTAACCGGCTTGACGAAACAGGAGCAGTGGCCGGAACAGGCATCTGGGGTGTTAGCGACAACATTTTTCAGGGCACTTACAAAAATGCCAACAATGAAAAATTTTCAGTCATTGGATCTTATAACAAAGGGCTGGCTAAAATTCTCGGGAACTGGGGTTATGGTCACAGTGTAACAAACGGAGGTACCTGGGAGATGACCCGGAAAAAGTAACTCTTCAATGAGTCATCATTTTTCACTAAGACATTCATATCTCTTTTTCATAACTCATAACTCATAATTCATAACTCTCTTAACAAGTTTTATCATGAAAAAATTAACAATATTAAAACTTGCACTTTTTACAATAACATTGGCTAAGGCACAATTAAATTTAGGTATAAAGGGTGGTCTCACTGTTGCCAATCAAAACAGGGTGGATCATGAAGACTATTATGAACAATCCACTAAAGCAAGGACAACATTTCACATCAGTGTTTTTGCAGACACGAAGATTGTGGAGAACGTATATGCACAGCCTGGAATCATGTTTACAGGCAAAGGCGCTGAACATACCAGCTCTTACAGCGGAACAAAAACAGACTTCAATATGACATACATTGATTTGCCATTGAATGTTGTTTACAAGTACCCTTTATCTTTCGGGAAAATCTATGGAGGTGGAGGGCCTGTGATAAGTTTTGCGACAGGTGGCAAAATCGAGCAAAATGGAAAGTCAAAGAAAATGTTTGGTGATACAAATGACGATTACAAAAAAGGTGATTTCGGTTTCAACCTGCTTGCAGGTGTTGAATTATCAAACGGCTTTGTTGCTGGCCTATCTTATCAGTCAGGCTTTGTAGATATTTATAAACACGAAGCTGCAAAAATAAAAAACAGGACTTTTAATTTGTCTGTTGGTTATCTGTTGAACAGGGAAAAGTAATCAATACGGAGAACCAGGGATGACGGACGACGCGGCAGGAAACTGCCGCTTTTTTTATGTAAATTGCCTTGATCAGTATAAAAAAAGGTACCTTCCTCTGCATCAACACTAAGTTTTCCCGATGAAAAAATTATATAAGAAGTTACTTCACAAAAATATCTCGTTTAACCATGTTTGCGAGGTGGGTGTCTTTCTTCCGGAATATTCAAATATTATAGACTTTATAAAAAAAGGAATCCGGGCCACCCTGGTCGAGGCGGACCCGATAACAGCAGCAAAAATTGTTACTTATTTCAAAGACGATAATGTAATCGTTCATCCCGTGGCCATTTTTGATCGTAATGGACAGGTTCAGTTATCAAGATATGATCAGTCGACTTTCGTAACTGCATTAAAATCCACACCTGCAATAATTAACGACCGGTATAAACAAAATGATGCTGATGTTTTTACTACCGAGTGCAGGTTGTTTTCTGAAATAGACACAGGTGATATAGACCTGATCAGTATAGATATCGAAGGCTGCGAATGGTATGTGATTGATAAGATGATTAGCAGACCTAAAATTATATCAGTTGAAACACATTCCAAGGCTTATGTGAATCCCAATATTCTACTGATTGAAACATGGATGAGGGATAACTCATATACAATGTGGTACCAGGATCTTAGCGATACCGTTTATGTTCAATCCTCCTTGTTCAACCCTGGCATAAACGATAAACTTCAGACCAGTTATTCCAGGGGAAGGGTTAAGTGGAAAAAATTCAAACAAAGCGTGAAGAGCCGGTTTTAGCCTGGAATCTTAATTCCAAAGCATCCATTAATCTGACTGGTTCAACATCTGCCATGCAATGACAGGCTGATGGAGATCTTCTGCAATCCGAACAGTTTTTTTCTGAAACAAAAACTTTTGCATTTTCACCCAGAGGCGCCCATCTACCGGGATGAATGGGTCGGATCGGCGGAAAGATCCCGAAAGCATCTTTGCCAAGCGCAGCTGCGATATGCAATGGCCCCGTTCCACTGGCAACCAGTCCATCACATCTTTTTATAAATGACATAAACTGGTAGAGATCCATTTTACCCGTAATATCAGTAACACGATCCTTAACATGATCAAAAACAGGTTGAAGCATCGCCCGTTCTGCTTCAGTTCCCGAAATAAAAATATTGAAGCGTTGTGGTTCGAGTAAATTGATGAGGGCGATGAAATTGCTCAAACCCCATTCTCTTCCATTTCCCTGCGATTTCGGATGCAAAATGAGGTTGTATTTTTCCGGATGAACCAGTGATGACAAAGTCGGTCCCAGAGGCTGGATACGCTCCAGTCCAAAGGACTCCCCGATTTTTGAAAGCGGAAATGTTTCGGTAATTCCAAGAGGTGCAAGTAATTTGAGATTAAGCTGAGCCTCGTGCAAATCGGATTTCTTACGACTGAGCCTGACAAGTTTGTTGCAGGTTGTCCAATGAAACAGGCGGTTTGTTGTTCCTATCCTTAACGCGATCTTTAACTCACGCGCACGTTTGGCCACTGCCTTATGCGGAAATACATGAATGATACATTGAGGCTGCCGGCCTGCAATAGCCAGCGGTTTATTCATAAAATCATTCAGACTGATAAACTGATCCACATAGGCACAAGCGCGTATAACCGGCTTAGTATATTCTTTGCCAAGGAAGGCAATCTTGCAATCCGGATACTTCTCTTTGATAATCTTTGCCATCGGTAAAGTGAGCACCACATCCCCTATACTGTCTGTTCTGCTAATGATAATATTTTCCGGAATCATCTTGAATTTGATGTTATTTTGCGACGGGTGTCCGAACAATCTTTTGAACAGTGCAAGCTATCAAATTTCAGTTTGTGTACCTAATTGCCACAGCTGCGAAAAAGTAACGGAGCATGGAATATTCATCAATCAAGGACTTAGTGACTCATCCATATTCAAAATACCTTGGGGCAATAAAAAGTGGCGATATAAAATCCCTGGCCCGTTCGATTTCATTGATTGAAAATGAAGCTCCCGGCTACGAAATAATGCTGGAATCGCTGACACCTGATGATGCTATCCGAATTACCGGTATAACAGGTCCACCGGGTGCAGGTAAAAGTACCATTGTCGATGCACTGATAGAAAAATTTATTGGCGCCGGAAAAAGAGTGGCAGTGTTATGTGTAGATCCTTCTTCTCCTTTTAATCTTGGCGCTTTATTGGGAGACCGGATCCGGATGAGCAACTGGTATAACCATCCCGAAGTTTATATCAGGTCACTTGCTACCCGTGGCTCGCTGGGCGGGCTTCATCCTAAGATTATCGAGATCACCGAATTACTAAAAACAGCTCCTTTCGATCATATTATCGTTGAAACTGTTGGTGTCGGTCAAAGTGAAATTGAGATAACCGGGCTTTCTGATACGACTGTTGTTGTTTTGGTGCCTGAGTCAGGGGATGGGGTTCAGGCCATGAAATCTGGTTTGATGGAAATAGCAGATATTTTCGTGGTAAACAAGGCGGATCGGCCCGAAGCTGATACATTTACCAGGAACCTGAAACTGATGATGAAAACTTCAACTCCTTTACATGAAAAGCATCCCCCAATTATAAAAACAATTGCTTCGGCTAAGCATGGTATTGATGAACTGTTACATGAAATAAATCATCACCAGCTAAACAGTTCCATTCCTGAAAAAAGATCCTGGCTACTTGCAGAAAGAGCCTTTCACCTGCTGCAACAACAGAAGATGAAAGGCTATGATAAATCGAAAATTAAATCAGCAATAGAGCTGGCACTCAAAAAAGGAAGATTCAATCTGTTCCGGTTTGTAAAAACCCTTGACGAAACTCCCGGCTAGTCCATATCACCGCAACCAATTGGTGCGCCCGGGGGAATTGGTGAATGTATGGTCGGGGTTGCTTTTTCCGGTGCCTTCATTCTTTCCAATGCCATTTCAAGATGGGCCTGGTAATTCTCATCCTTTGTAATTTTCAGTTGTGCATTGATGTAATTCTTTAACTCTTTTGTTTTCAGCTGCACTACTGCTTTGGCTTGTATTGAACTGCCCTGATCTACACCCGAAGCAAGCAAATAGGTGAGCAGGATTTGCTCAGTCTGGAATTGAATCAGCTTTTGCATGCCCGTTTTACGAGGTGCTTTCCAGGTTTTATCGATCAGCGTTTTAATCATTTCCGAAAGGCCAAGCCCATCAGAACCTGATTCGTATTGAATCAACCTGGTAAGCCGCGAACCATCAAACAAAAATGATAATGGCAGATCTGCTGCAGTTTCTGCGGGTGTCAACGCATCGAATGCAAGCCCTGTACGTTTTTTAAATATTTCCACACCACCCTCGTAACCTGCCGGCCTCGGGGGAATGATATTCAGGATTTGCTGTGGTAGTACCAGTTTCCCGGGATCCAGGCAGTTTATAACTGCGTTTAATGCTCTCAGTTGTTCTTCCTTACTGACAGCCTTTGTTATTTGCTGACCATCGCCGCGGATAGCATATGTATAATACATACCGCCCACAATCTTGGTAACAGCTTCGAGTTGATAACGATGATAAAGATAAATAGGTACAAGTACTTCTTCCAGTACTGCCATTGGTACCCCGGTCCTGATGTTTTTTTCACCAAATTGGGACAATGCTTTTGAACGGATCTTCATCACATCATTCAATTCAGTAACTGCATCTTTGCCATTATCCCACAAATGAGCCTGGGGATGTAAGCCACCCGGGCTCCTGGCATCCCGGTCAGAAATAAATTGCAAACCCTGCCCCGCAGCCCCCGTAAGTATCTTATTAAGCTCAATACTTTCAGCTGGATTATTTGTAAACTCTTTATAACCCCAGGTTATAGCTACTTTATCCCAGGCTCCGATTTTATTATCATATGCCTCATTTAATGAGATCTCTCCATTCGCATCAAGTTTTACTGTCGGATGTGGATAGTCCATCACGCTTGCACGGTCGCTTACACTTGCAGCATAATTGTGCATTAATCCAAGTGTATGGCCGATTTCATGGGCTGAGAGTTGTTTTAGTCGCTCGACAGCCATTTTCAACATTTTGTTATCTGCCGGAACCCCGGTGATAAAAGGTGCAAGCAATCCTGTTGCAATAAGGTAATCCTGGCGAACCCGCAAAGATCCCAGGGTTACATTGCCTTTGATGATTTCACCAGTACGCGGGTCAACAACTGAAGCTCCATATGACCAGCCACGGGAAGAACGATGTACCCAGTTGACCATATTATACCTGATGTCCATCGGGTCTGCCGAGTCCGGAAGAAGACGGACCTGGAATCCATCTTTAAAACCAGCAGCTTCGAAAGCCTGGTTCCACCAACGGGCACCTTCAAGCAAGGCACCGCGGATCGGTTCAGGAGTTCCATTATCGATATAATAAACGATAGGTTTAATGGCCTCACTATATGCTTCAGCAGGATTTTTCTTTTGAAGCCGGTGTCTTATAATAAACTGTTTTTCGATCGGCTCAGTGACTGGTGTACTGAAATCGAAAAATGAAACGGGTATAAAGCTTGATCTCGGATCGAAAACACGCGGCCTGTAATTACTATCCGGTAACTGCACGAACGAGTGGTGCATTCTGAGTGTTATAGCTTCAGGCGATGGCGTGACTGCTCTTAGAAAATTACCCGCTTCACCATCTGAACTGGTTAAAGTGATAGTTGCTTCAATCTCCGTATTCAATGGAAAATTTTTTGTTCCATTTAGATAAATCGCCGACCTGGTTTTATCAAAACTATAGTTCCCCTGTCTCATCCGCCTTAGTGAAGCTGAAACCATCAAGGCGTCGCGTAGAAGGAAGTCAGTAGCATCTACCAGGTACCTGTTACCGGTTTCCGCTTCAATTACAAAACCCCAGATGGTGGACTGTGCGAAAGACTGTTCAACTGCCCTTTTTTCAGGGACATCACCAGTCACAGCCCGATACTCGTAATTCGGTTGGATCATCATCAGTTTGCGACCGGTTTTTGAAAACCTTACGATTTTGCTGGAACCGAGGCGGCCGCGATCAAGACCTATATCATTCGATCCCAAGCCCGCTGGCAGTGAACTGGCATAAAGAATTTCCGTTTCTGTCTTATCTACTTCCATCCATATCTTGCCCTGCACTTCATCCCAATACAAATTAAAAAACCCGGGTAATTTTTTGTAACTGGTAATTTTTTCTTCAATGGTCGGCATTTTCTGCGCGACCAGGTTAAAAGGAAGCAAAAAAGCAAGTAAAACTGTCCATCTCATACGCATATAATTTTGGTGCATACAAGATAAAGCCCCGTGAGGAAAGATCAGAAAATAATTAAGAAGAACGATTACTCTGGTACCATTTGTAACCGATAAAACCAAGGATCATGATTGGCGCTGCAGCCAGGTATAAAATTCCGCCGTTAAGGCCTCTTGCAGGACCCTCACCCAATTGCTGGGCGGTTTTTGTACAAATAGAGCATTGAGCCTGCAACTGGAAGATCGCAGTGAAAAAGAAAAAAGTTAAAATGCTTATAAACCGACCCCACTTTTTCATAATGCAAAAATACTCCTCAATCCGATTTCTTCAGCGTTAAATTTCAGGGAAAATGAAAAAACCCATCCCGTATATACGGGATGGGTTTGTAAAGAACCGTCGATTAGTCTATTATAAGGTACTGTTTAGAATAAGGTAAAATGATCATTGGTATTTGTGCGCGGTTTCTATATGGACAAATATAGATCCATGACCTCCTGTAACTGATAAGCGTTGCGCAGGAGGAATTTTTTTTGAGTGAATGGTGGAAAAATCAGATAATCCGGTAATTCTTGAAGCCAAAAAGACGCACGCCGGTCCTTTTTTCAATCCAATACAGGAATCGATCCTTTATTGTGAAGTGTTTTTTGGAAATATCCATGTCAATTTCCCAGTTCTTTTCAGCTATTCTTTTCTTCATAACCTGGGGATGTGTTCCTGAGAAACGCTGAAGGGAATCAAATTCATTATAGTCAAATATATCAGTTGCGAGCAGTCTTTTTTTTGTGGCTTCCTGGTCTTCCCAATACTGAATCACATTTTTTTGTTTTTCACGCATCTGTTTTGGGCTTTTTACCCATCCATAATGGTACATGGTGGCGGCTATAGGTTTCACGTTAATCTTTTCACCATTCCGCCTGAAACCCTGGGCATCGCGATATGCAGAAATAGTTTTATCATTCCTGATTATCCGTACCTCCCGGTGATACCAGCGCCGGCTGTCGCCCACATAATCATAGGTGCCAAAAAAATGCAGATATTTGAAAAGCAAACCATCTACTTTTTTATCATCTTTATATTTTGCAGCTGCCTGCCTTATAGAATCGTGATATTTTTCATGCAATACTTCATCGCCCTGGATATAGAATGCCCAGTCGCTATCAGGTGATATGTGCTGAAAAGCTTTGTTGGTTTCCACTGCGAGGATGGTACCGCCTTTATTGTTTTGGCTTACATCCCAAACTGAATGTACAATCCTGATCTTTTCTGAACCTATATTTCTGATGAGCTCTTCTGTTTTATCAGTTGAATTTCCAATGGCAACAATCATTTCATCTACTACCGGAAGTATTGAAGTAATCGCTTCGATAATAGGGTAATCATTCCGTAATGCATTTTTAATAATAGTAAAACCTGAGATTTTCATCTGCTGAATCTTTGTACCGGGGATGGTGCCAACCCGTTGGTAAAACTAAGTAATTTGTGCCTAAGGGTTCTTACTTTTGTTAAGCTAGTTCTGAATAGATATAGATGACGAATTTCATTCCGATATTTCCATTATCACTGGTTGTTTATCCCGGAGAAAAATTACCACTTCATATTTTTGAACCAAGGTATAAACAACTGGTAAAAGAGAGTTTTGAGGCTAAAAAGCCGTTTGGAGTGCCTGCTGTGGTGAATAATCAGCTCCAGGAAATGGGAACCCTGGTTCAGGTCACAGAAATAGTGCAGGTTTACGAAAATGGAGAGATGGACATAAAAACGGAAGGCCTTGCGATATTCCGTGTATTGGAAATGATTAAACTTGTGCCCGACAAATTATACAGCGGCGCCATTGTGAATTATCCTCCTAATATGATGGTAACAGCGAACCGGGACCTGATGGAGAAGATAGTTAAAGGCATCAAGGAACTCCATCGTTTGCTGAATATTACAAAAGATTTCAAGAAACCGGACTTAGAGCTTAATTCCTATGATGTGGGTCATCATGCCGGAATGTCGCTCGATGAAGAATATGAGTTACTGGGCCTGATGCAGGAAATTCAGCGCCAGGAATACATCAAACGTCATCTGCAGAAGGTTCTCCCTATGCTGATGGAAATGGAGCTTTTAAAAGAAAAAGTGAAGCTCAACGGTCATTTCCGAAACCTCTCACCGCTGGATCTCGATATAAATCTTTGAGAAATGTGCTTAAAGTTTATTTTCGCGCTTTAAACACAAAATTCCGGCAGGCCCCGGCCCGTCGGATCATCATCAATCAATCATGACCATTAGCTGCTGCTTTGATTTTGGCAATACCCGTAAGAAGTGCGCGGTTTTTGTCGGCCGTGAAATGAAGGAACTCCTGGTAATGGAGGATGACAGCGAAGAATCCCTAAGAGCAATTCTGGACACCTGGAAGCCAGAAAAAACCTTACTTTCTTCGGTTATAAACCACAATCCGGCCTTTGAGCGGATCCTGGCCGCAGAAACCAGGTTTCATAAACTTACTCATCTCTCCAAAATTCCTGTCACTACACCGGTTGGTAAACCTGAAACCATCGGCGCCGACCGTTTGGGGCTTGTTGTAGCTGCTGTTGATCTTTTCCCCGGCCAGAATAACCTGGTAATTGGGCTGGGTTCTGCAATTACCTACAACTTTGTAAACAAGTTCAGCCAGTTTCTTGGTGGAGGTATCTCACCGGGACTTGAGATGCGGTTCAAATCACTGAATACATTTACCGATTTGTTGCCATTAATAGAAAAAGACTGGAATTTCCCCCTTGTAGGCTACGACACCCGCACAAATATTTTGAGCGGAGTCGTACTTGGCATGGCTAAGGAAATCGACGGAATTATAGAGAGTTATGAGGAAAAATACACCAACTTTAACGTCGTTTTAACCGGGGGTGATACGACCTTTTTTGTCCGCCATCTAAAAAAGAAGATATTTGCAGACCCCAATCTAATCTATAAAGGTCTGTATGCTATCTGTGAGTATAATAATGTATGATAATGTATAAGAAAATCAGGCTGTTAGCATTTATGTTCCTTTCAGGGGTTTCGCTGGCAACCGCTCAAACTGAAAATTCTCCTTTTTCAAGATATGGTCTGGGTACCCCCGTTCCTTTTCAAAATATAATAAACAGGGGCATGGGTGGCTTTTCCGCAGCCTATGGAGACTATCAGTCAGTGAACTTTTCCAACCCGGCTTCTTATTCCCGACTCAAAGCGACTGTACTTGATATTGGTTTGGAAGTAAACACGAGCACTCTCAAGGCGATTGACCCGCCCAGAAAATTTTCTTCAGCAAGTCCTAATATTTCATACGTAACTATTGGTATTCCCCTTAGCCGCAAAAGGGACTGGGGTTTAGCTTTCGGACTACGGCCGATGACAAGGGTAAGTTACCAGATTGAACGCAGACAATTTTTAAATAACGGTACACTAAAGGATTCTGTACAGACTTTGTTCCAGGGCGATGGTGGATCACAACAGGTTTTTGCCGGTACGGGGTTCGGATTCAAAAATTTACGGGTTGGAGTCAATTTCGGCTACCTTTTTGGATCAAAAAACGTCCGAAATGCCCAGCAGTTGCTTAATGACACTGTTCTATATTACCAATCCGCCCATTCAACGAAAACCAGTTATGGCGGAGCACTAATAAACGCGGGTTTACAGTACACGGTGAAGCTGAAAAACACCACTCGTCTTCATGTTGGCGCATTTGGAAACCTGCAACAAACATTGAACGGTTCCCAGGATGTTCTCAATGAAACTTTCATTCCGCAGGAAAACGGGCCGGTTCAGGTTGATAGTGTTTATGGAGAGAAAGGAATCGGTGGGAAGATCATATATCCTTCAAGTTTCGGATTCGGCCTGATGGTAGATAAGGAATCGAAATGGATGCTTGGTGCAGACTTTACTCAAACCAACTGGCTTGATTACCGCTTCTATGGAGAAAAAGATTTTCTTCAGAATAGCTGGCAGGTACATGTGGGTGGCCAGGTTATTCCTAACGCCTTTAACGCTAAAAGTTATTGGAACCGCGTCGCTTACCGCGCCGGCTTCAACCTTGGTTCGGACTATGTGAATGTAGACGGGGAGCGGCCAACTTATTCGGTATCTTTAGGCCTGGGACTGCCTATGCGCCCACCAGCTTATACCAAGCAATTCGCTGTTATAAATCTGACGCTGGAATTTGGAAAAAGAGGAGATAAGACCAATACGATTCGTGAAAACTTTTTTGCTCTCGCCCTTGGACTGAATTTGAGTGATATATGGTTCGTGAAAAGAAAATATTATTAACGGATGCGATGACTATGCGTTTTTCGCCTCGATTTCTTAGAGGTTCAACAATATTTGCAGCACTGATCACAGGCTGCTTTTTTATTTCAGGCTGTGAAAACGATCTTAAAAAGGTTGATAATCTCCGGCAGAAGAAAAATGGTGTTGAAGAAGCAAAGCAGATCGAAAGCTATCTCAGCGAAGCTGGCAAGGTAAAAGCGCGGTTACTGTCTCCACTGATGCGGAGGTATATATTAGATAGATCGGATTCGTCGTTCATGGAATTTCCCAACTCCCTGCATGTTGATTTTTATGATGATTCCATAAAAATCGAAAGCACACTTGATGCGATGTACGCCAAATACTTTGAGTCGCAAAAGAAGATCTTTTTAAAGGATAGCGTGATGGTGATTAATTTGCAATCAGGTGACACCTTGAAATCGCGCGAGCTTTGGTGGGATCAGAATAAGGAAGAATTTTATACCGATAAACCAGCCGAACTGCACCAACGCAATGGAAATATCCTGTACCATCGTAATGGCCTTCGTGCGGCCCAGGATCTTAGCTGGAGAGAAACCTATGGAAACAGCGGGCGTGTAAATGCATCAGAAGAAGGATTGCAATAAACATAACTACAAAAAAATATTGGTATGGAATATAGAAGACTAGGCAGATCAGGACTTCAGCTGAGCGTTTTATCTTATGGTAGCTGGGTAACTTTTCACAAACAGATTGAAGACAACAGCGCGGATGAATTAATGGGCATAGCTTACGATAATGGCATCAATTTTTTCGACAATGCCGAAGGATATGCTTTTGGTGAAAGCGAAAACATGATGGGCCGGGTTCTGAAAAAGAAAAACTGGGATCGGACTTCATATTTATTATCATCGAAGGTTTATTTCGGATCCCGTAAAGACAGCAAGCCGAATCAGACGGGGCTGAGTCGTAAACATATTATTGAGGCCTGCCATGAAGCCCTAACCCGCTTGCAGACAGATTATCTTGACCTTTACTTTTGTCATCGCCCCGATGTTGATACTCCAATACAGGAAGTTGTGTGGACCATGCACAATCTTATTCAACAGGGAAAAATTCTTTACTGGGGCACAAGCCAGTGGAGTGGTGCTGAAATAATGGAAGCACATCGTGTTGCACAGGAATACAAGCTGATAGGGCCGGTGATGGAGCAACCTCAATACAATATGTTCGAGCGGTTTAAGATGGAAATGGATTATCTGCCTGTTTTCAAAAACGTTGGCCTGGGCACCACGATCTGGAGTCCGCTGGCAGCAGGTTTTCTTACCGGAAAATACAACGATGGTATCCCGGAAGACTCAAGACTGGCGATAGAAGGTTTCGACTGGTTGAAAAAACGCTGGGTGCAGGAAGATAAAATTGCTAAGGTTAAGAACCTTGCTACCATTGCAAAAGAACTTGATGTAACACTTGCTTCACTTGCTATTGCATGGACCATATATAATCCCAATGTAACATCTGCAATCCTTGGGGCAACCAAAGCATCGCAGTTGCATGATAACCTCAAGGCGCTTGATACATTAAAAAAACTATCCCCTGAATTGATAAAGAAAATTGAAGATGTTCTTCAAAATAAACCAGCAATGGATCTGGCCTGATTATATAAAGCAGGCATGAGATACACAACTTCGGTATGATATAGAAAGAATAATTGCGAGACTTACTAAAGAAATTTATATATGAACATAACCAGGTTCAGGGAATCAAAATTGAAATTCATTTTTATACTCTTTGTTGCTTTGTATCTGCCTTTCCAGGGTCTTGCCTGGGGGGTGATTGGTCACCGGGTAGTTGGTGAGATCGCCTCATTTCATCTGACGGCGAAGGCGAGAAAGGAAATCGCAAAGATTCTTGGAACTGAATCCCTTGCCATGGCCAGTAACTGGGCCGACTTTTATAAATCAGATCCTGCTTATGACTATTTATATAACTGGCATTTTATAAACATCAATGACTCCCTGAACCATGATCAGT
Source organism: Flavitalea sp. (assembly GCF_035489435.1). Taxonomy (NCBI): domain Bacteria; kingdom Pseudomonadati; phylum Bacteroidota; class Chitinophagia; order Chitinophagales; family Chitinophagaceae; genus Flavitalea; species Flavitalea sp. The sequence continues at coordinate 16,157 of NZ_DATHKG010000082.1, read as the reverse complement.
TTATAGAAAGATTAAAAAACGATACTGCCGTTGATGCCTATACGAAAGTGAACATGATCGTTGATAGTCTAAAAGCAAAAAAAATGGGACCAGAAAAAAAGCTGCTTTATCTGCGATTGCTGATTCATATCGTCGGCGATTTGCATCAGCCTATGCATGTGGCGCGTTTATCTGATTTGGGCGGAAACAGGGTCAGGGTTCAATGGTTCAATCAACCTTCAAACCTGCACCGGGTTTGGGATGAGCAACTAGTCGAATTTCAACAACTTAGTTATACGGAATATGCTGCAGCGCTTAACCATACCAGTAAGGAACAACGTGATGCCTGGCAAAAACAACCACTTGCTGAATGGGTTTTCGATACCTATTTGCAATCCCGGAAAGTTTATGCCGGTATAAAAGAAGATAATCAAAAGCTTAGTTATAAATACAACTTCGATAACCTTGAAATGCTTAACGGCCAATTGTTGAAGGGTGGGATAAGGCTTGCCGGGATACTAAACCAGGTGTTCGCATAGCAGAAAAAAAACAGCCCCGGATCAGAGGGCTGTTTAAGAACTTTGTACAACCTTACCAACATAGTTTGGTCATCAATAGGTACAAATTTTAAGTTCTCACGGATTTGGATCTAAACGGGACATTTGGATTGTTGCCTGATTAAGTGATAAACGGAACATTGGTTTTTCTTTGGACTTTGGATTGGTTTTACTTAGGATGTTGATTTGGCTTTTCAGGATATTGGGTTGTTCACGCATCAATCAATCTGACATCACAAACATAATACCGTGGTGTGCCGGATGCAAGAGCGCTAATGCTGGATTTTAACAATTCATGATTTACTGGTTTGCTCGTAGTTCTACCAACAGTCAATCCGTATAAGGGACGTATATCTTTCCAGTTAAAAGCGCTTATATTTATACGATAGTTTTTCAGTAACAATATAGGTAACATATAAAGGCTTGCGCCTCACAATCTTCGTCAATAAATTGTCGTACATTCTTGTTCGTATACTTAAATTTCTGATATATGGAATTTGCAAATAAAACAGTTTTGATTTCGGGCGGTAGCCGGGGAATAGGAAAAGCGATAGCAATCCGCCTCGCCAAAGCCGGTGCTAATATTGCCATCGTGGGTAAAACTGCCGAAGCTCATCCTAAACTCGAAGGGACCATTTTTACTGCTGCTCAGGAAATAGAAAAAGCAGGAGGAGGCAAATGTCTGCCGCTGCAGGGAGATGTAAGGTTTGAAGAAAGTATTAATGATGTGGTTAAGAAAACAGTAGATACTTTCGGGGGGATTGATATCCTAATAAACAATGCCAGTGCAATAAGCCTTACAGAAACAGAAAAGACTGAAGCAAAACGTTTTGATCTTATTCAGAGTATCAATGTACGTGGAACTTTCCTGATGAGTAAAGCCTGCATCCCTCATCTGAGGAAAGCATTAAATCCTCATATCCTGAATTTATCGCCACCATTAAATATGGACCCGGCCTGGTTCGGAAAACATGTTGCCTATACAATCAGCAAGTACAGTATGAGTATGATGGTGCTCGGCTTTAGCGAAGAGTTGCGCCCCTCACGTATTGCGGCAAACGCTTTGTGGCCTCAAACAACAATTGCCACAGCCGCTGTTCAAAACCTTCTTGGTGGTGATTTCTTAATGCAGCGGAGCCGGCATCCCGAAATAGTAGCTGATGCCGCATTTTACATTCTGAAAAAATCATCGTTTGAATGCACCGGCAATTTTTTTGTTGATGAAGATGTGCTTAAAACAGAAGGCGTAACTGATTTTTCAAAATATGCCGTAAATCCAGACCAAAAACTGATGCGCGACTTATTTCTTTGATATTTATTAATCCATTTGTTCAGGACGCATTTGCGGAAACAAAAGAACATCCTGAATGGACGGTTGATTGGTCATCATCATAACGATACGATCGATCCCAAAACCGATTCCTGAAGTTGGCGGCATACCGTACTCCAGGGCCCGGAGAAAATCATAATCGATATACATTGCTTCATCATCGCCTCTTTCCATTAATTTAACCTGGTCTTCAAATCGTTCGCGCTGATCAATGGGGTCATTTAGCTCCGTATATGCGTTAGCAATCTCTTTTCCGTTAACGACTAGTTCAAAACGCTCCACCAGCCCTGGTTTCGAACGATGCTTTTTTGTAAGCGGGCTCATCTCAATAGGGTAATCAATGATGAAGGTCGGTTGAATGAAATGATCCTCGCATTTTTCACTGAACAACTCATCTATCATCTTTCCTTTTCCCATGGTATTATCTACATGCACGTGTTGCAATTTGCAAACCTCACGTAATTCTTCTTCATTCATTCCTGAAATATCAACACCGGTATATTCTTTAATTGCATCGTACATGGTAATCCTTCGATAAGGTGCAGCGAAATTGATCTCTTTATCGCCAACCATCGCGATGGTGGAACCATTCACAGCAAGCGCGGCTTTCTCAAGCATCTGTTCAGTAGTATCCATCATCCATATATAATCTTTATAGGCAACATAAAATTCCAGAACGGTGAATTCAGGGTTATGCGTGCGGTCCATTCCTTCGTTACGGAAATTGCGGCTGAATTCATATACCCAGTCGAACCCGCCAACAATCAGTCTCTTGAGATATAACTCATTTGCAATTCGCAGGTAGAAGGGCACATCAAGCGCATTGTGATGCGTAGTGAAAGGACGCGCAGCGGCTCCTCCGGGTATAGCCTGTAATACCGGGGTATCTACTTCGATTGCACCACGTTCATTCAAAAAGTCGCGCATAGAATTGATCAGGCGCGTTCTCTTGAGGAATGTTTCTTTGATATCAGGATTTATAACAAGGTCGGCATAACGCTGACGATACTTGAATTCAGGATCGGTAACCTGGTCGAATGTTTCGCCTTCTTTTTCCTTTACAACGGGCAATGGCTTAAGAGATTTGGTCAGGAACTGAAGTTCTGTTACGTGAACAGAAGTTTCACCTGTCCTGGTTGTAAAAATATATCCCTTGACTCCGATGATATCACCAATATCAACCAGGTGTTTCCAGATCTTATCATAAAGGGTCTTGTCTTCACCAGGACAGATCTCATCACGCTTAAGATAAATCTGAATTTTTCCGGAACTATCCTGGAGAACAGCAAACGAAGCTTTTCCCATGTCTCGAACGCCCATAATCCGACCGGCGAGGCAAACATTAGCAAATTCTTCCTTATTTTCCTCTCCCCTAAAACGAAGCTTTATATCATTTGCGTAAGCATTAACCGGGTATGTAGGTGCCGGAAACGGATCTATACCCATTTCCTGTAATGTTTTAAGTTTCTCCCTCCTGATGATCTCCTGTTCTGATAGATGCATTTAAAAAATTTGAGTTGCAAAAATAGATCATTTCCCGACTACGCCAAGGCTTCGTCGGGCGAAGCCCGAATTAGCTTTTGGGAAAGAGGGCTTTGCTCTCTGTAGTTTCAACGTAGGAGAGCTTTGCCCGCCGAAGCTTTGGCGTAGGAGAGCTTTGCCCACCGTAACTTTAGCGTAGGAGGGCTTTGCCTGCCGAAGCTTTAGCGTAGGCAGGTACACTTTATGCAGTCCGTAACTTATTAAATCTGAATTATGATAATTAAATGTCAACTATGATTATTAGAAGTCTACTGTTCGTTGCAGTTTTATTTTGTTTAATGGGATGTGAAACTTTGTCAACTCTTCCGACTAACGGTACAATTGGATCCGGTGGCACGGTAACTGAAACTGAGGCCAGCCAGGGAATCAGGGAAGCGCTTTCTCAAGGAGTAACCACCGCAATTTTTAATCTGAATAAGGAGAATGCTTTTTTCGGAAACGATTTTTATAAAGTGTTGTTACCCGCAGATGCTCAGAAAATCGAATCAACACTCAGGAAGGTAGGCTTGGGTAAAGAAGTGGACAAAGCCATTTTGCAGATCAACAGGGCCGCTGAAGATGCCGTAGGATTTGCCAAACCAGTATTTGTAGATGCTATCCGGGAAATGTCCATAACCGATGCATTCAATATTATTAAAGGAGAGCGAAATGCTGCCACCAATTATTTCAGGGTAAAAACCAGGGAAAAATTACTGGTTGCCTTCTCTCCTTCTGTAAAGCAGTCGCTAGACAAATTAGGCGCGACCAAATACTACAGTGAAATTGTAAACCTCTATAATAACATTCCAACTACATTTAATAAAATCAATCCTGACCTGCCTTCCTATGTTGTAAGCAAAGCAACTGATGCATTGTTTGATCAGATTGAAAAGGAAGAAATCAATATCAGGGAAAACCCCGTTGCACGTACAACAGCTATCCTTAAAAAAGTATTTGGATCCCGGTTTTGATTGATGATTTGAAATGATCTATAAATTCACTTTGAATGTTAATGCAGGAAGTGAAGCTGTCGAAATCTTTCCCTGCGACAGAAGCTGGTAACGTTGATTGGTAAAAGAAAACGAAGCTGCTTTGCTTTTGTTTTTAGCTGCCATGATAAAAAGATGGATACTGCCGATTGAAGCAATAACACCTGCGCCGATCAGGACCACGGACCCGGTCGCCTTCATCGTTTCCTGGCGGCCGTGATACGCATCATCATAGTCCAGGTCGCCCCATTCTGTATTTAGAGCGAGTATTGTTCCTGCTGTAATCATAGTTACGCCTGAACCTACCAGTATCCAGGCCGTAGTTTCGAGCTTCCTGCCTTTTCGCAGATACTCTTCGGGTGTATCAGTAATTTGCTGAGCAGTAGCCCGAATGAAGCAGAGCAGCAAAATAAAAACAAGAATGCGCTTCATAAACTGGAAGGTCGACTTAAATATCGCTTCTCGTAAGTTAATGAAATTTTAGCTCAGATTAATCAGGCGGAGATTAAAGAAGTCTATTCAGAATTTAACGAATGTATCAGCGGATTTATGAAGTAATTCCTGGTCTTATCAGGCAGTTTGAGTGTATTTGCCATCAAACTTATCTGGTAACTTATGCGGTGGCCAGCAAAACCTGCCAGGCAGATGCCAGCTGGTTGGATTCCAGCAATTGTTTTGCATACAAATGAATCTCGTTTTCCATTTCGTCGGGATTTATACTAAAATACTGGAAGATACTTTTCAATTTGTCATCATCAAAGGAAGGTTCAATAACGGGCAATGCGCTAACGTTAGCCAGTTGTGCCAGGTTGTTTCCTGTAAGGATCCGGCTTTTCCTGATAGATTCGGGCAATTGATCAATCCCGATTCCTATTTGTGTATTTGGTTTTGGCACCTTAAATAGGTTCGCAATTTCAACTTTACAATACCAGTCTCCGCCCAAACGGGCAACCAGTTGAAGTTTCTGTTGATCGATCATCCCATTTTCATCCAGGATGGAATCATCAATATGCATTCTGACTACCTGGCATAAGATAAGATTTCCCGCTCCCCCTTCTGTTCCCAACTCCCGGATCTCGGTAACCCGGCACTCAAGTTTAACCTTGCTTTCTTTTACCATTGGAGGCCGCACAATTGTTGCTGGTTCGCTCGTAAATCCAGCTTTGATAAACTCATTAGTACCCTTCGGAAATTCACAACTCGCGAGGCTCACCCGTTGTATCATATCATAATCAACGATATTAATAACAACCTCTGGTACTTCCCGCAGATTATCAAGGGTATGTTTGGTTTTATTATCCCGCATTCTTCTTAAAGGTGAAAAAATAACTATCGGGGGTTTGATTGAAAAAAGATTGAAAAAACTAAAGGGACTAAGATTCACATCACCATTATGATCAATTGTACTTGCAAAACATATTGGTCTTGGGGCAATGGCGTGTTGAAGATATCGCTGTTGCTGAACCAGCGAAAGATCAGTTATATCTATAATCATAAATGACTCTTTGAAATTTTATAGGGATGTTTCATCCGCCTGAAAGTTTAAATTGTGCTAAAGTTAGCGGGATTGGCATTTAAGGCAATTTAAATTAAAGAATGCATGAATTTTTTCAGGGGGAAAACAGGCTGGGCAATTTCAGTTACATGTAGTCTTGTATTTTCGATATCAATATCCAAGGCACAGGACACCACATTTTTGAGGAATCTGATCTATTCAAAAGCTTCGGATTCTTTGAAATCCATACTTTCCAAACCTGAAATTTTCCGGTATCAGCTCATTTATACCCGCATTGACCGTGATAAACGAAACAGGCCAACTTTTACCCATTTCAATTACCGGGTTGATAAAAATGAATATTTCAATCCTGCTTCCATGGTAAAAATGCCCGTCGCTTTCCTCGCCCTTGAGAAAATGAATCAACTGTCTTCAAAAGGAATAGATAAATACAACGGGATGTTAACCGACAGCAGCTATTCACGTCAGACTGATGTATTGAAGGACACCAGCGCTGAGTCTGGTCTGCCCTCTGTGGCACATTATATAAAAAAAGTATTCCTGGTTAGTGATAATGAAGCATATAACCGTCTTTATGAATTTAACGGCCAGCAATTTATGAATGAAAGATTATGGGCGATGGGTTACAAAGATTTTAGAATTACCCGTCGTTTCGTTACCATGAATGAGGATGAGAACCGCCATACGAACCAGGTAAGATTTATTAAAAATAGCAATATCATTTACATACAACCACCAGCATTTAATAAGATACTTTTTGATTTTAAACGGCAGATTTATATTGGCAATGCCTATTATGATCGCGATGAAAAGCTCATTGATTCGCCCATGAATTTTACAACACATAATAATGCCCCCCTGGCAGATTTGCAGCAGCTGATGCAGACCGTATTATTCCCTGAATCGATGCCTGAACAAAAAAGATTCTATCTGAATAAAGATGATTATAAATTCCTGTATCGTTATATGAGCATGCTGCCCCACGAATCATCATATCCCAATTACGACACAAGCGAATATTTCGATAGCTATACAAAATTCTTTATGTTTAAATCCGGTAAATCGAAAATCCCGCCGCATATCAGGGTTTTTAATAAAACCGGCTGGTCATATGGATTCCTTACAGATGTAGCATATATCGTTGATTTCAAAAATAAGGTTGAATTTATGCTCAGTGGTGTCATTTATGTGAACAGCGATGGCATTTTGAATGATAACAAATACGAATACGAACAAACCGGCTACCCTTTTTTCAAAGAAATTGGTAATATCATTTATGACTATGAACTCGAAAGAAACAGAAAACATAAACCTGATCTTTCTAAATTCAGGGTTTCTGATTATTAGAATATTTATCAGGGTTTTTGACTATTAGAATATTTATTTTAGTTATAGTTTCGGTTATTTATCGTTATATGCGTTCTGTTATTTGCCTTCCGTTATTATGTCCAATATGAAAAGATTGTTTGTAGCCATAAGTATTTGCCTCGGCCTTTTTGCTTTTAGGGGGCCAGCCGAACCTGAAGCCTGGATTCGTATTAATCTGCTAGGGTATAAACCTTCAGGAACAAAGGTGGCAGTGTGGTGTTCTAAGGTTGGTGCGGCTGTTTCTGAATTTACGATAGTTGATGTGTTAAGCGGTAAAACCGTTTATCAATCTAAACAGGTAAAAAAGTTTGGTGCATACGGACCTTTTACAAATACCGGAAGACTAAATTTTTCCGAATTCAATCAACCGGGCAGGTATGTAATCGTAGCTGGTGGCGTGTCATCCCCTGAATTTACTATCTCACAGGATGTTTATAAAGGTGCAGCCGATTTTTGTCTTAGATATATGCGACAGCAGAGAAGCGGTTTCAATCCTTTCCTTAAAGATTCCTGTCATATGTACGATGGGTACACTTTGTATGGACCAATGCCCGATAGCACCCATATTGATGCCGTCGGTGGCTGGCACGATGCCTCAGATTACCTGCAATATGTTAGCACATCTGCAAATGCTACTTATCATTTGCTCGCAGCTTACCGCGATTTTCCATCAGTGTTTACAGATAAACACCTGGGCAATGGACTAAGTGGAGTCAATGGTACCGCAGATGTATTAGATGAGGCAAAATGGGGCATGGACTGGTTGTTAAAAATGCATCCTTCTGATAATATCATGTTCAACCAGCTGGGAGACGATCGCGACCATCGTGGCCTGCGTATTCCAAAGCTTGATTCATTTTATGGAAGAGGTTATGAGCGACCCGTTTATTTCCTCTCAGGCAAACCACAGCAACAAGGAAAGAAAATGAATCTCACAACAGGTACTGCTTCCACAGCAGGAAAATATTCAAGTGCCTTTGGCCTGGGCTATCAACTGTTGCAATCGAAGGATTCAGCTTATGCTTCTTTGCTTCAAAAACGCAGTGCTTCTGCTTATGCATTCGGACAAGCCAAACCAGGGTTTGCACAAACAGCATCTGTGTTATCACCATATGTGTATGCTGAAGCGAACTGGACCGATGACATGGAGCTCGCTGCAACAACAATGTATACACTTACTAAAGATGCAAAATATCTGAGAGAGGCGGAAGGTTTTGCAAAAAAAGAAAAGATAACCCCATGGTTGGGCAAAGACACAGCCAGCCACTACCAATGGTATCCATTTATCAACCTCGGTCACTATGAACTTGCAAAGCTTTCTGCCGGCAAAAAACAGAAAGAGCTACAGGGCTATTATAAAAAAGGAATAGAATCAGTATGGACAAAGGCAAAACAAAATGGCTTTTACCGTGGTGTTCCTTTTATCTGGTGCAGTAACAATCTGACTACATCATTCGCAATACAATGCTATTGGTACCGTGAAATGACCGGAGATCAGACTTATGCAGAACTGGAGCAGTCGAACTTCGATTGGTTATTCGGATGTAATCCCTGGGGTACCAGTATGGTATACGGATTACCCTCTCATGGTGACACACCGGTTGATCCACATTCTGCATTCACAAAAATAGGAAAATACCCGATCGATGGCGGACTGGTAGATGGCCCGGTTTATGGCAGTATATACAATAATCTTATCGGGATAAAATTGTATGAACCTGATGAATACGCGGCCTTCCAAAGCAGTCTCGTTGTTTATCACGATGATTTTGGAGACTATAGTACCAACGAACCGACTATGGATGGTACTGCTTCACTGGTTTACCTGCTCGCTGCCATGGAAGCTCAGGCCACAAACCTTTTAAAAAAAAAGCCTTCAGCGCTGATCATGCAGAAGTAGTTCCTGGCAATGATTTATATGTAAAAAATCATGGAGCAATAGTTTGGAGCCATGGTGCAATAGTTCGTGGTGACACGAACTCGAAACAAATGGCTATAGTGTTCACCGGTGATGAGTTTGCGGATGGAGGGGAACATATTATCAGTACATTGAATGAACATGATACAAAAGCTTCATTTTTCCTGACCGGTAATTTTTACGCAAATCGAAAATTCCGGAACCTCATCTCAAAAATAAAAGCCGCTAATCATTATCTCGGTCCACATTCGGATCGACACCTTTTGTATTGTGATTGGACGAAACGTGACAGCCTGTTGGTTACAGAGCAAATGTTTTACAACGATTTGACGGAAAACTATAAAAAAATGGCCGCCTTTGGTATCAGAAAAACTGACGCAAAGTTTTTTCTGCCCCCATATGAATGGTACAATGATACTATCGCTTCATGGACAAAAAAAACTTCTCTTCAGTTAATAAACTTTACTTCCGGTACAAGAACCAGCACTGATTATACAACACCATTGATGAAAGGATACAGAACCAGTGAAGAGATTTTCAGTTCTGTAGTTAACTATGAAGCCAACTCGCCCAGTGGTTTGAACGGGTTTATCCTGCTTATGCACATAGGAACTGACCCCGCACGAACGGATAAATTCTATTATCACCTGGAAAAATTATTGCAGTTTCTTAAGGCAAAAGGATATAAACCTGTAAGAGTTGATGAGTTGCTTAATGATGTACAATAAAAAAATCCTGTACCGTATTTTGAATCATTTGAAAATCAAATACCATGAATCAAATACCATGAACCAAATACTATGAATTAAATACCCGCTTCAATTTTTCGGAAACGTTTCCTGATTGCCGTTAGCCCTTCTTCATTAATTTTTGAACTGGCCTTGAGTACATTGATAAAATGATCCACTTCTTTTTCGCTGGCCGGGCAACCAACATTCTCTCCCGTTTGGCCATTTGCTAATTTTTCTCTTGAATCGAAAAGTTTTTGCCCGCGCTGATCATACACGACCCAGAAAGGAATACCTGAGGTTTCTTCGCTCTGTTTTTTCATCAGATCAAGGGCACCCGGGTTTTCAAGATTTTTCTTGCTTTTTGATTCCAAAACAACAAGATGTCTTATAACATAGTTGTCGTCAAAATATTTTTTTATTGAAGGATCATTCATAGCAGTGTCCATTTTATGACACCAACCACACCATGAAGCATGAAAGATTACAAAAATGTTTTTGTTTTCTTTAGCAGCCACTGCCTGTGCGTCAGCAATTATTTTATCTGCGGCTTCAGGTGCCTGACCGAAGCTCATCGACACAAAAAAACATAATGCAATCATCATCGCAGTTGATCGCCCCGGCACAAATACCATTTGCCTTCCATCAACCATCGGATCCATTGCAGCATTTGATATTATTTGCATAATGCAGATTTTTTTTATCAACCCAATTCCCCCGTGGTTTCACCCTGTTTCCCGTGATTTCACCCTGTCTCTCGGGTTGCAACCCGGGCTATGCGAAGTCAACCCCGTATCGGGGGTTGTGCCCCATTCAATAAATATTTGCTATTTATGGTCCAACATTCATTAAATCACTCATAATTCATCACTCAACTCACCACTCACCACTTACAACTCACCACTTACAACTCACCACTTACAACTCACAACTTACCACTAAATCTAAATCTATACGTCCTATGAATCTTATCAAGCTCCGCGCCTGTTGCTTTATGAATTGCAAGCATTTTTGAATTGAAGTCACCAACCCAAGCTAGCTCCACACCTTTGATTGTTCGCCTGGGCAACACTACGTTCCCCAATGAACGGATAAGCGCTGATTCAACGCCATGATTTATAAATCTTTTTTTGCATCCCATGATAATAATGCGAAGGTGGTTGATATCCCTGGATTTTTTATACCAAAAGAATTTGAACTTGCCAATCAGGTCAAGCCTGCCATTAACATGTTTTAATATCTGGTTTACGTCTGGCAAACAAACGATAAAAGCAATTGGTTCGTCCTTATAATAAGCGAACCAAATTATTTTCTCATCCATAATGGGACGCATCTGGCGGAAAGATTCTTCTATTGTTGGCAGTTCAATCGGGGTAAAATTTTCAAACACTGACCAGGCATCGTTATATATTTCCTGGAAGTCGCGGAATAGCCTGGCTTTATTCTTTTGACTAAAATGTTCAAAACGATAACCCGGTTTTTTCATCACCCAATCCGCAATTTTATTAAACCGGTCAGGCATAGGCCTGGTGGCATCAAGCAGGTTAGTGAGCTGGTCAAAAAGTTTTTCGAATCCATACGAATTGAAAAACTTCTCGTAATAAGGCGGATTATAGTTCATGCCAAGACTTGGAGGAGTAAAACCCAATACCAACAAGCCCCAGAACTTGTCATTTTCACCGAAGTTTATAGGACCATCCATTGCTTCCATGCCCCTTGCTTCAAGCCATGCCCTTGAATGATCAAAAATAAAATGTGCTGCGGCTTCATCTTCAACACAATCAAAAAAGCCGATGCCACCTGTCGGTTGTGGAAACGTATCTGACTTTTTGTAATTGATGAAGGTGGCTACTCTTCCAATTGTTAATCCATTTTCATCTTGCAATATCCAACGGGTACAAACTCCATGAGTGAAGAAAACATTTTTGTCACTGTTAAAAACTGCCTCTACGTCAGAGTCCAGCGGACTTATCCAGTTGGGATCTTTCTTAAATAGTCTCTTTGGTAGATTTAAAAATTCTTTCTTCTGTACCTGGTTTTTCACTTCTATCAGGTTCATCACGCAAACTTAGGAAGTCTTCACCATTTTTCGTCCTCTGCAATATCTCCATTGCTGTTAAATTGTTTTCGCGTTTTTATCTTTTCAATTTGTCTTTCAAGCATGAGGTCAGCAATGATTTGTGCCGAATCTGTGCCGGGGTGACCGGATAATGCGGCACTGATACGGGTTTCAGACACATCCATCCTGTAAAGAATATTTACAAGTGAATGAAAGTCCGCTACTATAAGATGATTTATCTCATCGCAAAGCTCAGCATAGGATCTTATCTCCGTTGGACGATGCAGCGGCAGCGATTGCAGCACTTGTGCCATGATCTCCGGCGAATAATTTTTTTCTTCCCCCATTTTTGATAATTAAACCAGATTACAATTTTACGGTATTACTGGTTAATTTGCACACTTCTCTAACCTTATCCGCTCCATATTAATGCGTTGCCTGATCCTGATAAGTTTAATTTTCCTGGTAGCAGAATATTCTGCATCTGCGCAAAGGCGCCAGGCCGGCGTAATCAGGGGAATTGTAACAGACTCAACATCAGGCACAGCGCTTGAATCTGCAACCATATCGGTTTTTGAAATAAAAGATTCCTCACTCCTGAACTACACTTTGTCTGATAAGGCGGGAAATTTCCAGCTTAAGAATGTACCTATACAGATAAATTTTAAAGTTATCATAAGCTATAATGGATATCGTACCGTTGCAAAGACATTCAAGTTGGATTCAGTGCAGAAGGAATTGAAATTCGATACAATCAAACTTGGGAAATCATATACCGAATTGGATGAAGTAATTGTAACTGCAGAAAAACCTCCTATTATTTTCAAGAAAGATACGATTGAATTTAATGCCGGATCCTTTAATACGAAAACCAATGCCGTGGTAGAAGATCTGCTGAAACAACTGCCTGGTGTCGAAGTGGATAAAGACGGTAACATCACTGTTAATGGAAAAACAGTGTCAAAAATAACAGTTGACGGCAAGGAGTTTTTCGGGAATGATCCGCTAATGGCAACAAAAAATCTTCCCAAAGATATTGTTGATAAGATACAGGTGACGGACAACAAAACAAAGGAAGCCATCTTCAATAAAACCACAGATGGAACTGAAGACAAAGCAATTAATATAACGCTTAAAAAAGATAAGAAGAGTGGTTGGTTCGGGCGGGCAACTGCTGGTTATGGATCAAAGGAACGCTATGATGCGGCTGCCAATGTCAATTATTTTAAAGGCAAAAACCAGTTGAGTTTTATCGGTAATGTAAATAATACAAACCGGATGAATTCAGGTGGAAGAAACAATAATAACAGGGGAGGTGGTAACAACGGCCCCGGCATTACTGAATCAGGTTCTGCCGGATTAAATTTCAGTACTGAAGCAGGAAAGAAATTCAGATTAAACGGGAGTTATTTTTATAATGAAAGTTCAACGTTGAACCGGACAAGACGTATACGCGAAAATATTTTGCCTGATACCAGTTTCTATTATATTTCAGAGAATGTGAATATCAATAAAAGCAATGGACATAACATTTCACTTAATGGCGATGCTCAAATTGACAGCGTCACAAATATCAACTTCCAGGTTGCGCTGAATAGTCGTGATGGCCGCTCAAACAGCGATAATAACGCATATTCCCAAACGCTTGGTGGGATCCTGATTAACTCAAGCAACACCGACTACCTGACCAATAACAGAGGCAAAGGCCTGAATGGAAATATGTTTATAAGCCGGAGATTGAATACTAAAGGCCGGGGTATTACCCTGAGCCTGGGATACAATGGCAACAAAAATACCGGCTTGAGTGACAACATAGGGGTTAACACATTTAACATCGGGGGTTCTATAGAAGCAGACAGCCTGAATCAACGCAGTGATGATGATAATAGTGGCTCGGCTCTGAATATGGCCTTCTCATGGTCAGAACCTTTTTCAAAAAATCTCAACCTGATTCTGCGAACCGGATATGCTAAATCAACTAACCTATCCTATCGTAATACTTTTAACCTGAATAGTATTTCTGGTAAATATGATATACCCGATAGCTTGCTAACCAATTCGTTCCGGAATCAGAATGAGTCAATTAACCCGGGAATAACCCTGAACTATAACAGTAAAAAAATACGCGGTTCAGTTGGTAACAGCATCAGTTTCCTTCGCCAGGACAATTATTCTGTTACGAAGGAGAGCCTGATGAGCCAGCATTTTATAAACTTATTCCCTGCTGCAAACCTGGCTTACCAGTTTAACAATACAGATCATATCAGTTTAAATTACAATGGCAGAAATCAACAACCTACGCTACAGCAATTACAACCTGTTGCCGATAACCGTAACCCACTATATATAAGAGTTGGAAACCCTGACTTGCAACCATCGTTCACGCATACTTTCAATTTGAATATAAACACCCAGAAAATTGAAAAGCAGATCTTCCTCTATGGCGGGGCCAACTACAACATCACTACGAATCAGATTATCCAGGAAGTTTATTATGATTCGGTTGGAAGACAGATTTCGAGACCGGTAAATACAAACGGCAATTATAATGGCTCATTATATATAAGTTATGGAAAAAACTGGAAGAAAAAGCAGTGGACCCTTCGCGTTAATTCGGGCTCATCCGTGAACCTCGGAAGAAACACGGTGTACAGTAATAAAATAAAGAATCTTGCCAATTCTTATGGTCTCTCTCAAAATGTCGGGCTGAATTTTGAATTGAAGAATAAGTTTGACATCAACCCACGTTATTCAATCCGGTACAATGACACAAAGTATTCACTTGAGCAAACTGGCCAGGCATCTTCCAGCATTACACAGAACTTATCACTTGATATTAATATCAACGTCACCAAAAGGATTATACTTGAAACTGATATCAATAGCAATTATAATAGCAGGATCACGCCGGGTTTTCGCAAGCATGTTACGAACTGGAGCGCCGCTGCCAATTGGAAAATCTTTAAAAAGGAGCAGGGTACGCTTCGTTTTGTGATTTACGACATCCTTAAACAAAACACGAACGTTTATCGTAATATATCACAAACTTTTATTGAAGATGTTGAAAGTGATGTGTTGCAGCAATATTTCCTGGTCAGCTTTACTTATAATCTGAAAAGATTTGGTCGGTAAAATTGCATTTTGCTTTTCTTGCTTGTCGTTTTTAGAGCATTCTTATGCAACAGTTTTTGGTCGCTTCTTCGCACCGTTGGGAGCGGGATTGTACCTTTTTGCGGCTGTGTCCCGTGGTTAATACCTTTGCTCATGTCCCGCACGTGCGGGATTGTCTCCGATCGGCTTTTTGCCCTGATCAGCTTCAGTAACTCCGACTACGGCATGAAGTGCTGGTTTGCTTTCTTTGGTTACCAGGATTCTTATGCGACAGTTTTTGGTCGCTTCTTCGCACCGTTGGGAGCAGGATTGTGCCTTTTTGCGGCTGTGTCCCGTGGTTAATACCTTTGCTTATGCTGGGAGTGGTTCTTGTCTCCGGTCTTCTGCGGGGCCCTGATCAGCTTTGTTAGGGTTTTTTCAAGTGCTGGTTGCAGTATCGCCCTGATCGGCTTCAGTAACTCGACCACGGTACGAAGGCCGCTCAAAGGCACAATCCCGCTCCCAACTAGCTCATCCACTTGGGGGAATATCATACTAACATAACAATTCTTACCAGTCCTATATAGCAGGCTTCGTTGTCCCATCATTCAATAAGCATTAAATCTTGTGGATAAGCCAATCACTTAATTAGCGGTAGATGACAAATGAGCTGATATTGATTTTTGCAATTCCCTGCCCGATCTAATGTACAAACCGATCTTACATTCGATTGGGAGAAATAACACGGCCGCTTTCAAACGTAGCCACCCGCAAACACAGTTACCCGCAAACGTAGCAACCCGCAAACGTTGCTACCCGCAAACACTGAATCACAGCCACCTAAAAACGCTGAATCACTACTGCGTTGAATCACTGCCAGGCTGTAACGAGCAATCGATGCAATACCCATCGTTATTTTTTCCTTGGCCCTATAGGAAATATTTTTAAAGCACAGGTACCAGATTGCTTGCGAATTAGATGAAAAGAATGCAAATGCAATGATGCACAACCGAAATTTCGGTAGCTAAGATTGGTTAAGATTGTTGCAAATGGATTCTTGCAAGCGCTTTTCCAATAACCGGATAGCTGGTAACTTTGATTC
>NZ_DATHKG010000081.1:0-32038 GCF_035489435.1 Flavitalea sp. | reverse complement strand
ATAACCGGTGAATTGATGTTTGTATGGTGAATTGATGTTTATCTGGTGAATTGATGTTTGTATGATGAATTGATTCTTGTATGATGAATTGATGTTTGAATATTAAATCATAAATCGTGAGGATAGACAATCCCTGCCGATTTCCGGATTCTATCAAGGGTTTCCATTTGCAATAAAGTATCAGCAAGGGTCATAACAGGGCTCTCGGTGAGGCCTTTCCCGAGGCAATCCTGAACATGTCTTGCCTGGTATTGATAACCATAGCCAGGTTCTTTATCGAAAGGAATTACTTCTTTGGTATCTGGCTTGCCACTATAAAACCCGATGCTGGTATCTGGAGCAAAGAACCTTGTGCCCAGCCTGATCCGGCCATTATCGCCACAAATATCACCCTCGTTAGCCAGTTCGGAATGGAAACTGCTGAATAGATTTGCCATTTCTCCTCCGGCGTATTTAAAGGTGACCGCACACTGAACATCCACTTTTCCTTCGGTCAGTTCCGCCCTGGCTTCGATTTCATCAGGTCTCCCAAGTAACGACAAAGCCAAAAACACATTATAAATTCCAATATCAAGCAGGGTTCCACCACCAAGTGCTGGGTCGAATAACCGCTGCGGAACCGGATCATATGGTTTGAAGCCAAAATTCACAAGAATTGACCGTATTTTCCCAATCTTGCCTTCATCTATCAAAGATTTCGTTTTGATATAGTGGGGAAGGAATTTGGTCCAGAATGCCTCCATCAGAAAAACATTATTGCGACGGGCGGCTTCGGCCATTTCGCTGGCTTCCCGCAGATTAATTGCAAAAGCCTTTTCGCAAAGCACGGGCTTTTTGTGATCCAGGCATAAAATCACATGATCCCGATGCAGCCCATGCGGGGTAGCAACATAAACCGCATCTACTTCCGGATCGTTTACCAGCGCCTCATAACCCGTATAGTCTTTTGTACCCGGGAACTCAGTGGCAAAAGCATGGGCAGATTCACTGGTGCGCGCACCAACGGCGTATAACCTTGCTCCTTCAACATATTTCAGATCTGAAGCAAACTTCCGGGCAATGCGGCCAGCTCCAAGAATTCCCCATTTAAATGTTTTCATAATAAAGCAATTCAATTCTGAATAATAGTGATAATCAATCAACAGGAAGACAAATATCGGCGAATCCGGGATTATGGATTGAGGATCGTGATAACTAATCCCGAATTGTGGGTATTCTCCCATTTTCCGGTGGATAGCTGTGTATAATTCGTGAATATCGGTACGGACGGTTCTTTTATATTTGCTGCAATCACAAAATATAAGAACTGTGCGATTAAAGACCCTCGAAATCAAAGGATTCAAAAGTTTTGCCGATAAAACCACGTTACATTTCGACGAGGGTATAACGGGTGTAATCGGACCAAACGGATGCGGTAAAAGTAATATTATCGATAGCATCAGGTGGGTGATCGGGGAACAAAAGATTAGTCATCTCCGTTCTGAAAACCTGGAGAGCCTGGTTTTTAATGGCTCAAAAAGCCGCTCAGCTTCAGGTCTTGCTGAAGTAAGCCTGACTTTTGAAAACACACGAAACCTGCTTCCAACCGAATTCAGCACCGTTACAGTAACCCGCAAGTTTTATAAAAGCGGGGAGAGCGAGTATCGCCTGAATGATGTTCAATGCCGTCTCAAGGATATCCAGAACCTTTTTATGGATACCGGGATCAGTACCGACAGCTATGCGATTATTGAGCTGGGTATGGTTGATGAAATTATCAAAGACAAAGACAATAGCCGTCGCCGTATGCTTGAACAAGCTGCCGGCATTACGATCTATAAAACAAGAAAAAAAGAAGCCAAATCGAAACTGGAAGCTACCGAACAGGATCTTGCCCGTATTGAAGATTTGCTTTTTGAAATCAATAACCAACTGAAAAGCCTCGAAAACCAGGCAAAAAAAGCAGAGAAGTATTTTGAGATTAAAAAAGATTACCGCGAGTTAAGTATCGAACTAGCCAAGGCTTCACTCGAAGGTTTTAACCTGACTTACCGCGACCTGAATGACCAGGCGGAGAAAGAAACCGACAAGAAAATAAAGTTCGAAGCTGAAATTGCCAACGAAGAAGCCGCCATTGAGCAGGATAAAGTCAGCTTTATCGAAAAGGAACGCGCGCTTCAGTCCATGCAACATGAGTTCAATGATCTGCTCCAAAAATTAAGAAGCAAGGAAAACGAAAAAAACCTGGCTTCGCAGAGACTTAATTTCCTGCAGGAAAAGGAATCGAGTCTCCAGGAATTCCTGACAAAAAGTGAAGGTCAGCTGAAAGGGCTGGAAGAAAGCATTCTCTTTACCCGTCAACAATTCAGTGAGGAATCCGGCAAGCTTGAAGATCTTCAGCAACAGCTTGCAGACCGGAAAGAAGCCGTTGAAGCAAACAGGATTGTGTTCGACGAAAAGCGCACCAAAGTTGACCAGTTGCGAAGTGAAAATTCTTCCATCCAGCGTAACCAGTTTGATGCAGAAAAGAAAGTGGCGGTTGCTGATACTTCAATCCAGAATATGCAACGCGGTATTCAGCAAATGGAGGAAGAAAAAGAAGTTCGATACAGCCAGTTAAAACAGCTGGAAGAAGAGCGGGTTTCTAAAGAAGAAGAACTCGAATCGCGCCGCATGGATCTGCAACAATTACAGGAACAACAGGAGCGGACCAGGGAACAAATTCTGGAAACACAACGCGACCTGGAAGCTTTGAGGCAGAAACTTGCTGAAGAAAACCGCAAACTCGATTCAAAAAAGAACGAGCATGACCTGCTGAAAAGCCTGGTGGATTCCATGGAAGGTTACCCGGAAAGCATAAAGTTCCTGCACAACAATTCCGGTTGGAACCATAAAGCTCCAATCCTGTCAGACATCATCTATGTAAAAGAAGAGTACCGGGCCGCAGTTGAAAATGTACTTGAACCATATCTGAACTACTATGTGGTGAATAACCTGCAAGAAGGCTTGCAGGCAGTTCACCTGCTGGACGATAATAAAAAAGGTAAAGCCAATTTCTTTTTGCTTGACAAGTTCGAAAAAGTAAATGTCGAATTTCATCAGCCCGAACAAACCATTCCAGCCATAGATGTAATTGAAGTGGATGATCAATACCGTGATCTTGCGAATCATTTACTGGGCAATGTTTTTATCGCTGAAAACGAGGAAGCACTTAAAGACAGCAATGGTGCAGTAGTACTCGAGAAGCATGGTAAATACGTGAAAGGCAAATACTCTCTAACCGGGGGCAGCGTGGGGCTTTTTGAAGGGAAGAAAATTGGCCGTGCAAAAAATCTAGGCAAACTTCAACTGGACATCCAGGAACAGGAATTGATCGTAAACGAATTGAAAGCGGTTATACAAAACCGTCATAATGAGGTGATCGCTTACAACGAACAACTCAAAGATAACGCGATCAAACAGGCACAGGACGATATTAATCGTCTGACCAACCAGGTATTTTCACTTCAGAATAAAATTGAGTCACTCCATGGTCTTCAATCTACGGCTCAAAACCGCCTGGAAGAGATGCAGCAAAACCTGGACAATACAGTTGCGTCTATTGAAGGAACCAGGAAACAATGGAAAGAACTGGTTAATCTTTTTAACGAGGTAAAGGAAACGCTGAAGGTAGCGGAAGATGATTACCGTGGTGCTGAAACCCAGTACAACATGGCCCTGGCCGGCTTTAACGAATTTAATCTGCAGGTTACACGCCAACAGAGTAAGATCAACGCGCTGAGCCAGGAAGCAGAATTCAAATCAAACCAGCTGAACAACCTGACACAACAGGTAGAATCAAATGCATCTCAATTAAAGATGACAGCTGAAAGCATTGTTGAAAGCAGCGATACGCTTGAAATTGCCGAGCAGGAACTGGTAGCAATGCTTCGTAAAAAAGAAGAAGAAGAAAAGATATTGAACGAAGCCGATCAGTCATACTATAATCAAAGAAACAGGCTGAATGAAAAAGAATCCGAGCTTCGTCATAAAGTAAAAGAAAAAGAACAAACCGAACATTTACTAAGCGAAATAAAAGATAAGCTCAACGAGTTGAAACTGCAGCTAGCCGGTATGAAAGAAAGATTAAGCGTTGAATTCAGGATCAACCTGGATGATATTATTGATCAGCCCCGGACCGGTGAAGTACCGGTGGAGGAGTTACAGGAGAAAAGTGACAGGATGAAGAAAAGACTCGAGAACCTTGGAGAAGTTAACCCAACGGCTATCGAAGCTTTCACGGAAATGAAAAAACGATACGAGTTTATTCTCGAGCAGAAAAATGACCTGGTGACAGCAAAAGATAGTCTTTTGCAAACAATCCAGGAAGTGGAGGCCACCGCCAACCAGCAGTTCCTTGATACCTTTAACCGCGTACGTGAGAATTTCCAGCGGGTGTTCAAGGCACTGTTCACAGATGATGATACAGCCGACATGGTACTTGAAAATCCTGAGAATCTCGCTGAAACAAGTATCGATATCATTGCAAAACCAAAAGGGAAAAGACCTTCATCTATTTCCCAGTTGAGTGGGGGTGAAAAAACACTTACTGCAACAGCACTGTTGTTTTCTATCTACCTGATTAAACCTGCACCATTTTGTATCCTGGATGAAGTCGACGCGCCATTGGATGATGCCAACGTAGGTAAGTTTACTTCTATGATCCGTAAGTTCAGTGAAGAAAGCCAGTTTATTATTGTTACGCATAATAAACAAACGATGAGTGCTGTTGATGTAATCTATGGTGTTACTATGCAGGAGCCTGGTGTTAGTAAACTGGTGCCGGTTGATTTCAGGGCGCTTACTTAAAACTTTTTTACAACCCTCTATTAATAATAAAGGCGATCTGTTTGACATACGGATCGCCTCTTTTTAATTAGATCAATCAAGTGTCATGCTGCGTACGATCCTCTTATTAGTGGCCTCAAATGTATTTATGACCATCGCCTGGTATGGCCATCTGAAACAGGCAGGTGTTCCCTTGTACAAAGCTATCCTGGCAAGCTGGGCCATTGCCTTTTTTGAGTATTGCCTGATGGTACCTGCTAACAGGCTGGGCTATGCGAATGGATTTACGGGGTTCCAGTTGAAAATGGCCCAGGAAGTGATTACCCTGGTCGTATTTTCGGTTTTCGCGGTTGTTTATCTAAAGGAACCTTTTCATTGGAAATATCTTGTAAGTTTCGGATTTCTGCTGGGAGCTGTTTACTTTATGTTTAAGAAATAAAGTTTATTAGCCTAAGGCAAATACTTCGCTATTCTTCCATTTCCGCCGGCCAGGAATATTGCATTACCCTTCCGGGCTTTCTGGCAAACATGAAAGCTTTCTTTGCTAATGAGCTTCCAGTTTTTTCCACCATCAGCACTGATATCAACTCCAGAGGTACCGCAGGTTATCAAATTACTTGCATCTATAAATTCGACACAGCTGCGATAACCCTGGGGCGGGGTAGTAGATGTTGTAAACACCGGGACCTTTCCCAGCCGGACGATAATACAGTTATTAGCTTTTGCCGTGTCCCTGGTAAAATCACCTCCAACAACTACTGCATTATTTCCGAAAACAGCAATTGAATTGGCACCTGTACTTTCTTTGCCTTGTACCAACGGCAACCTGGTGACTGTCCCTGCTCCATGTAAACGGCTGGATAATCCACCCGTTACAAAATAATAACCACCGTTTTTCAGGGCTACTATATTAGTTCCGCTTGATGCAAAACATGCTTCCCCACTGTCTGCTTTTGGTGCCTTAAGGTTCCTTTTCCAGGAGTTGCCATAATCATTGGTGGAAGCAAGATAGATTTCTCCTTTCAGCGGATCTCCGATAACAATACCTGAACCATTGCCAGTAAAATGAAAAGCATCAAGGAAAATGCCTGCACTGGAATCAGTATATACCGGCCTCCAGCTTTTGCCTCCATCCGCTGTCTTCAGGATTATCCCGGGTTCGGCAATGGCCAGGACCAGGGCGTTTAGATCATCGAAAGCTTCTATATCCCTGAATTCTCTTTTTTCAAAACCGGGTACCTGGTTCCAGTTCCAGTTTTTCCCGCCGTCTACCGAACGGCCGACCATTCCTTTACTTCCACTTGTCCAGACTATCTCATCGCTAACAACGCTAAGTCCCCGGATTGAAGTAGAATTACCCTGGGTTAATATTTCTAATTGTTGTCCGTTTACTGATGTCATTGAAATCAGTATAGCAACGGGCAGCATTGATATTTTTCTCATGATTTTTAGAATATGGCGCTAACCAGTTGCGATGTCGAATTCCATTTAAATAATAAACAACCCGGGATTTGGCTTGACAGCCATGTATTTAAAAGGTCTAATTCAAGTTACGTTTTAACTCATTGATATCAACTATACCAACTTTTCTCCAGGTCTCGCTGCCATTTTTATAAATAATAAATGTTGGGATCTTTTCAGCGTTCACCTGTTTCATCAATTCGGTTTGCATACCAGCATCAATTTTGACAAGCTTGAAATTTTCTCCGAGATCCTTTTTCAGTTGCTCAAGGACCGGCTCCATTTTTTTGCATGGCGGGCACCATTCGGCGCCAATGTCCACCAAAACGACAGGGCCGAGGGTTGTCAATACTTTATATTCAGCCAGGCTAATCGGCTTTTCATTAGATGCCTGTTCCACTGGCTTATTGGCCGATTTCCATCCAATAAAACCGCCTTTCAGCTCTGTCACATGATAGCCCTGGCCGGTAAGCCAATCGGCCGCGGCCGCGCTCCGGGATCCTGCTGCACAGTACACGAAGACTGGTTTGTCTTTATCGAGATGAGCAGTCCTCTCTTTGAAATCAGGCTGGTTGTTCCAGTCTGCCTGTAATGCATTTTTTAAATGTCCTGATTGATATTCCTTTGCGGTTCTTACATCCAGCAACTGTACGTTTCTTTCAGTTAATGCCGATTCAAAACCCTGGGGGTCAAGACTGGCCTTCTGGCTATAGGATTCGCAGGCTACAAGAAGCCAGCAACATATTGAGAGTGTGATAAACTTAGTCATAAAAAGGAGAAATTAAACTTCTCAAAATTATCGACCTTTGGGGAGATAACGCAAAATAAAAGCCACTGTCTGGACGTACAGTGGCTTTTAATGTTTTTGGAATCAGTCGACCAACCTTTCAATTAGCTTTCGATGGGATCGGATTTAAATTTCTTAAGCTCTTGACGGTTATCAGGTTTCTTAGGATATCGACTGAGCCTTTCATAGTTGGATCCTGTGTAGGGATGACATTGGATTTTGACTTGGTTTTTAGGATCGGACTTGGTTTGGTTTTTTGGACTCTTGGATTTTAGGATTGGTTTTGTTTGGATTGTTGGATTTTAGGATTTGGTTTTTTGGATCTGGACTTAGGATTGGTTTTGTTTGGATTGTTGGATTTTAGGATTTGGTTTTTTGGATTGTTGGATTTTAGGATTTGGTTTTTCGGATCTGGACTTAGGATTGGTTTTGTTTGGATTCTTGGATTTTAGTCCCGCCCTTGCGGCGATGGTTTTTCTAAGGATTAAAGCTTTTTATTTATTGATTTTGTGATTCTTATAAAGGATGTCGGTTATTCAGGTGACAATACAAAAGTAATCTTCAGTTGATTCATGGTAAAGAGCAGATGTGCTCTATCTTAAAACATCAGTTTCTACCATCATATCCGTAATCTTACTAGTATTTCAATGGGAAAGTTGCTAACATAGTGTTAATATCCTCGCCTTCATGTTTAAAAATAAATCACTTTAATTCGCCTAAAGTGATACAAATCAAATTGTTATATCGATTGTTTAAAATTCAACTTCTTAAAAACCTTTTTTGGTAGGCTTTAGTGGCGGTAACGTATAATTCTCGAGGATGCTCTTTTCCGCAATCTTTTTTTCAATGTCCTCAATCTTCCGTGGAGCCGCTGTTGACAGGAGCTCATAATCTTTTTCACGGATCAAAATATCATCTTCAATTCTTACTGCAATACCCCACCACTTTTTATCACAGTTGCTGTTTTCAGGAATGTAGATTCCAGGTTCTATAGTTAGCACCATATTTTTTTTGAGCACTGGTGAAATACTACGGTCATGTACATCCATTCCAATATGATGACCAAGGCCATGAGGATAATATTTGGCTGCCTCTTCTTTTTTTGAGATGATGCCAAGCCTGAGCAGACCGGCTGCTACTATTTCCTTTGACTTCAGGTTTACATCGCGCCAGTTGGTACCCTCCTTACACATCTTAAAACATTCCTCCTGTGCCTGGTAAACGATCTCATATATCGCTTTTTGTTCAGGCGTAAATTTACCGTTTGCCGGTATTGTTCTTGTTACGTCTGCAGTATAGTTATGATACTCGGCACCGACATCCATCAGCAACATCTGTTTGCCCACATTTAGTTTTGCATTCTCTACATAGTGCAGAACACAACCATTGTTACCGGCGCCCACTATCGAAGGGTAACCGACATTTTCAGCTCCATATTTTTTGTGTACATATTCATGTAATCCCTGTACCTCGCGCTCGGACATTTCAGGGCGGATAGCTTTCATCACTTCTGCCTGGCCGATACAGGATATTTCAATTGCTTTTCTAAGTATCGCAAGTTCTTCTTCGGTTTTTATCTCCCTTAAGCCACCTGTTATCTGCCGGTATAATTTATTTTGAACCCTTGTATTTCCCTCTTTTTCCTCCATTAACCCCGATTTCAACCGGAACTGGTTCACCAGGCTATAAAGATCAGCAACGTCTTTGCTGCCGCCGGGGTCGGCAACAGGCAAAGGATCCATTACGATGTTGGTAAATCCGGTAAAATTTTGAGGATGGTTTTTAAACTCTCCGCCGTTGAAAACCTGGTTAATTTTCAATTGGGTTTTGACACCTTCAACACCCATACGTTTGCCGGTCCATTGTTCAGCCTGTACATTTCTTTCCTGGATGAACAGCAATTCATTATAGGTATTGCCATCCGCACTCTTCTGATCTTCCTTAAATAAAAACAATACTGAATGAGGTTCTTTATAACCTGTGAAATAATATAAGTCCGGATTGGCATGATAGACATAGTCGACATCATTGGAAAAATTACGGGTTGGGAAGGCAAACACCACCATTACCGAATTCGCAGGCATAAGGGCACGTGCAGAATCGCGGCGGGAAGCATGAAAGGAGGGGCTCAGATAATCATTGGCAACATCATTATCCTGGGCAAAGAGACCACAAAGAAAGAATACCAAAAAGATGCCGGTCAGATATACTTTTTTCATAAATTAGTTTTGCTGATTAAATATAACAAAGGTTTAGAGCAACGCTTTGAAAGCACTCCTGAAATCTTTGGGACTGATCGTATTTTATGCATAAATGGAGAAAAGTATTAATACTGAATAAATTGCACAAGACAATATTAAGCACTGTTTATGCGATTTTTAAGAGTTAACTCGTAAACCTTGAAAGAACAACTTTATCAGATTTTAAATACGGTAACATTAATTGCTTACCATATTCCCCTTGCCGTAGTTCTGTATAAGAAGCTATGGAAGGATATTCCGGTGCTGATGTTTTCCTGTTATTGGTCCCTGGGTGGCCTGATTAACCTGCTTGGCTCTACTTCCCTGGTTTCCGGTTCCACCTTCGACCTGTGCAGATTAATATTCAATATGATCGATGTCCCCTTTATATTGTATATATTTTATCTCAATACCGGTGTTGCCAGCCTGCGATCCCTTATAAAAGTCCTGATCCCGGTTTTTATTTTTATTGAGATTATGAATGGGATATTCCGTGGCTTCAATGACAACTCATTTAAATATCTTGTAGGGGCAGGTGTAGCTGTGGTGATATCAATTGTTATCACAGAAATAGTTCATTACTTCCAGAAGATGGATCATACTCCGCGTGAGAAAGCTAAAAGTTTTCTCTTTCTGGCTATATTATTTGAGTATGCAGTTTATGTGTACTATTATATTTACGAATACTTCTTGTATGCGGAAAGGGAAGATATGGATATTATTTATTATGGATCTACGCTGATCGGAATCATAATAGCATGCTTTGGCTTTTTTTCAGAAGCCCTGAGAAAGAAAACACAGCAGTCGCGAGGTCCCCGGCAACATGAGGTGTTGATCAACATAATCGACTAATAACTCTAGCCTTAATCTTACCGCCGCTATTGATCTGCCAGCAGCGCGATTATCCTTCCTCTTAGTTCATTAATCAAATTGGTTCATTCAACAAACAAATTAGTTCCGCGAGTGTGCATATCGCGGTAAGGATCGCTGCTATCCAGAATCGAACTAACAGTACGAGTTGGTGCACGGCAATGCTTAGCAAACTGAATTTAGTAAAGAGATACTATTTAAGTAAGGAAATACTAAGTAAAGTGATACTATTTAAGAAAAGTTGTAGACTGAAACCGGCTTTTTTAACTTTGTGCACTTACGGATTGCAATCAGGAAAAATACATTCTTAATCAGATTGAAAAGGGAATTAATGATCCACACGTTCATGCTCTGCTCTTCTGAAGTAATAAAGAGAAAGAGGTTGCCAGCCAGGTAAAAAAGACAGCCAATAACAATATAAGCCCCCGGATTATCGAATATCGGTTCGAGGTTTTCAAGATTTAGTTTTTCACTGAAGTAAAGAATGCTATACACAATAATAAGAATTGCTTCTGTTCCTGAATTAACATTATCGAATTGTTTGCTTCCAAAGTCCATAAGAGTGACGGTTACCATCACCATAAAGGCAAATGACCCAACGATCACTATTTTTTGGTTTACCGGCTTCGATAGCAGCATATAAAATATATACGCAAAACAGGCATATTCAAGTAATGTGAAACTGAACAATATTTCAAAATTTGAATCTTCGGGTGATATCGATAAAAACAGGTCGGTAAGAAATGAAATTCCTGAATAGATGGCTAGCCATCTCAGAATTTTTTTAAGGGATTCACTTTTGGAAATAATGAATGCAATCAGCACAAAAAGCGTACTCAGGGAGGATGTTAATCCTACAATCCTAATTAGGGAGTCCATAGTTATCAGATTTCGAGGCGAAAAGTAGACATTATGTGCAGATAATCACAATAAAAACTACAGTTCTATTATTGCATAAGCGATTTCACTTACGTAAGGACCACCAGGGTATTTAGCGCTGTAGTCCAGATTGAGCCAGTATTGTCCATTTTGTTCATGGTAATACATATTGTCTATCGCCTCGTTGCCGAAGAGATAAACAATGGCTTGTTGCATTCTTTCAAACGATTTCTCGTCCCCGACCAACAATTCCGGGTAAAGGTGTCCCTCAGTTAACACCATTCTCACATGACCCCCGATCGCTTTCAGGCAAGACACCATCAACAACGTGTGATCGTCACAGTCACCACCCATTCCATTAAGAATAGTCTCCTTTGGTGTTGCGAAATATTCGTCACGCTCAGAGTCTGAAACATATTTGAAATGTGAATTGATATACTTGAAAAGTGAAAGAAGCCTTACCATGGAACCGTACTTCATATGATATTCATCGAAGTAATCGAGGGAATGTTGAACTGCGAAGTTCCTGACCACCGAATCCTTGTAATCGACTTTTGACTGTAGCGATTTTACCGTTTTTGTAAGCGGGCCATCAAAAAAAGAGGCACTGACTACCAGGTTTTTCTCCTTTTTATCATTGTTCCCCCAATTGTTTTCAACCATGCTACGGTAATCATTAATCATGCTTTTAAAGCCGTACCCATTGGTAAACTGGTTATAAAAGAGTACTACTGCCAGGAAAATGACAGCCGGGATCAGTAAAAACCGAAAAATCCTTAATACCAGCCACGTGAAAAGCGCGGCTAGTATTAAAGATAAAATAAGGTCAAGATTGAATGAACCCACCAATACAGGTGGCAAATAACGGTTTATCACTGGCGCGAGAGGCACAATGGTTAGCAGCCCAATAACTACCAGTAAAATCTTTTTTACATTATGTTGTTTTTCCGATAAATACGCCATAATCTGTCTTACTCATACACTTAACGCAAAATTATACCAGATTTGCATAGACAGGCTGATAAAAGTTTGAGAAAGAATCCGCATTAGTAAAACAGCACTGATTTTAAAGGTTTATATCCGGTTTTTTTAAGCTATTATTCATCATCCTCCTCGTAATAGGCATCCTGGTTATCGTTATATATAGATTCCCATTCCTTCACTTTGTCATCGCCCATTAATTCCAGGATATCATGGATCGTATCGGTCTTTTTCTTCCATTGCATTACAGCATTGTCACCAAAGCTGGTCACAAACATGCAATAGTCAGTGTCCATAGTAATTTTTATCAGGCTAAGTCCCGAATCCTCCTTTTCCTGAATAAGATAATAACATCCTGTTTCTAACAACGCATACGAATACATACAACACTGATTTAAATGTCAAATAATTAATTAACAGGTAATAACTCTCAGAACTACAATGGGTTGAGTAAGAAGTAGAATACTATGGGGTAGTAAAACGCAATAACGTCAGAAGTGCAAATTTACAAAAATCCTTTTCATGAACTCCCGTCACAGGTATTTTTATTGTTAAGTTTCCGGTTCTGGGATTAATCGATTGATTTTTAAGGAATTATCAAATAATTTAAATTATAAAAAAGACAGCAACTAAGTAAAGCTACTGTCTTCCAGGTTTCGGATTATGCGTTAAAAACTACTGTTCGAGCTTTATTTCACCAACTTCTGCGGTTTGACCGTCAATCACAACAACTGAGTCTTTTGCCGCGTTTTTAAATGGAGGTTTAGCCTCAATAATGACCCTGTAAGATCCAGGTTTGGCATCCTTTATTTCATAGGCACCATTAATAATAGTTGCCCTAAGTGTGTCTGTTGGTGATAATGCCCAGGCGCGGGATGCTGCATCGGCAGGCATGATTGTGCCTTTGATAGATCCGGCAGTAAATACATTAAATGCAAATAATCCCGAAGCCACTAGTCCGGCTAAGGAAGCTATAATGAGTTTCGACTTTGTCATAAAAAGAATTTAAAGGTTTTAAAATTGACCTCAAACCGTAAAAGATCAATAGATATGCCATTTAAATAGGCTATTTTATTTTCAGTTTGGGGAAATCAATGCCCAGCCACTTGCAGACATTTCATTTTCATTCATTTAAGTTCTATGCTTTCCTAATTCGCGCGTTTGATTATATTTGCCGGATTTCAGGATTTACGATCCATCGAATATATTGAACTGATTCTTAGTAATTTGTATAAAAAAGCATCCAACAGTCCTTAACGTCTTGATTTATGGCAGACAGCAAAAACCTTTTTGACTATACCGAAGAATCCATAAAAAGCCTCGATTGGAGGGAACATATACGTCTTAGACCGGGCATGTATATCGGTAAACTTGGCGATGGCACAAGTTCCGATGACGGTATTTACGTACTCTTAAAAGAGGTCCTCGATAATTGCATCGATGAGCACACGATGGGTCATGGGAAACATGTCGATATTTCTATAGAAAACAAAACGGTCACTATCCGCGATTATGGTCGTGGTATACCGCTGGGTAAAGTGGTTGACGTGGTAAGTAAAATAAATACGGGGGCCAAATACGACAGCAAGGCATTCCAGAAAAGCGTTGGTTTGAACGGAGTAGGTACCAAAGCGGTAAACGCCCTGAGCAAGTATTTCAAGGTTACTGCCTTCCGTGAAGGAAAAGAAAAAGTAGCCGAGTTCGAGCGTGGTATACTGACCAAAGAGCATAAAGAAGCAAAAACAAGTGAACCAAATGGAACGGAAGTGGTATTTATTCCAGATGAAACTGTCTTCAAAAACTTTCACTACCTGACAGAATACATCGACCAGCAGCTATGGAACTATTGCTTCCTCAATGCAGGCCTGGTACTCAACTTCAACGGAAAAAAATACATAAGTAAAAACGGACTCCTTGATCTTTTGCAAAGAAAAACCAATGCAGATGAGATAAGGTACCCGGTTATTCATCTTAAAGGGGAAGATATTGAAGTTGCCCTTACTCATGAAAATCAATATGGTGAAGAATATTACTCATTTGTTAACGGCCAGTATACAACCCAGGGTGGAACGCATCTCGCTGCATTCCGGGAAGCTTTTGTGAAAACAATCCGTGACTTTTATAAAAAAGATTATGATGCTTCTGATATACGGGCCAGCATCTGTGCGGCTATTTCTGTGAGGGTCCAGGAACCAGTGTTTGAAAGCCAGACAAAAACAAAACTCGGTTCACAGATCGTCTTTGAAAAAGGACCATCAATGAAAAATTTTGTCAATGATTTCTTAGCTAAAGAACTTGACAACTACCTGCACCGGAATCCGATGATTGCGGAACAGATGAAGAAAAGAATCGAACAAAGTGAAAGGGAAAGAAAGGACCTGGCGGGAATAAAAAAGCTTGCAAACGAACGTGCTAAAAAAGCAAATCTTCATAACCGTAAACTACGGGATTGCCGCTTCCATTATAATGATGAAGCTACAGGCAAAGACAAGGATAACATTCTTGAAAAACAAAAAGAAAGTACAATTTTTATTACTGAGGGTGATTCAGCAAGTGGTTCAATTACGAAGGCAAGGGATGTTGAAACACAGGCAGTATTCAGTTTAAGAGGCAAGCCGCTCAACTGTTATGGCCTCACGAAAAAAGTAGTGTATGAAAATGAGGAATTCAATCTGCTTCAGCATGCATTAAATATTGAAGAGGGATATGAAGGCCTGCGCTATAATAATATAGTGATAGCAACAGACGCCGATGTGGACGGTATGCATATCAGGCTTTTGCTGATGACGTTTTATCTACAGTTTTTCCCGGACCTCGTTAAAAATGGTCATGTTTATATCCTGGAAACACCTTTGTTCAGGGTAAGGAACAAACAGGAAACGATTTATTGTTATGATGAAACCGAAAAACAGGCAGCAGTAAAAAAACTCGGCAGTAAACCAGAAATCACAAGGTTTAAAGGACTAGGGGAGATCTCTCCGGATGAATTCGCAAGGTTCATCGGGCCGGATATAAGATTGCAACCGGTAATGATCATGCCTGAAACACATGTGCAACAAATCCTGGAATATTATATGGGCAAAAATACCATGGAAAGACAGGAGTTTATCATCAACAACCTTAAGTTTGAACTTGATCTTGCAGATGAAAAAACACTGGCTGTTTAAAACAGGCAGTGCTGATTTTTCCAGTTTTTCAATAGATTATTAATTATGATTCATATTGTATTTAACACTGCTGATGTAGAAGTATTGCAAAAAGCAATAGGGCTTGATGAAACCTTACAGGGAGAAATCATCGAGATAAAAGACGATTATGCGGTTGGTCCATTAAAAGATATTTATACCGCGGAAGGTATTGAAGCGAGGAAAGAATGGTGGAGACAGGTATTGGCCGGTGGCGATCTTAACGGTCATGTAGATAAAGATATTGTAAACGATAACCGGGAAGTAGAGAACCTTATTGCAAAACTGGATGCCGAACCTGATCAGAAATTGTGGATCTGGGCCGCCCAGAATAAACACGATGTCAGTGGCTATTATTGGCTGCTCAGCTTCCTGAAGCCTTACCAGGGAAGAGTATTCATATTATACCTGAATAACCTTCCATTCATAAATGATAAAGGATTGATCTTTTATCCACAGTCGCTGCATGTTATTCCACCAAAAGAATTTCTCAAAGCAAAAAAGCTTGCCCGACCCATAACATTAAGTGAATTCGAAGTAGATCCCGATGAGTGGACAAAACTCTGTAATGAAGATAAAGGAGTGCGTTTGCTGGAAGGGGGGAAGAAATTGTCCCAGGCCGACTATTCTTTTTATGACCAGGAATTGACAACATTTATTACAAAAGACTGGCAAAAGGCAAACCGCATCATTACCCATTTTCTAAACAAAGGAAAAAATACTACCGGTGATGTATACCTGCTTTGGCGTTTGAAGAAAATGATAGCGGATGGGCTTGTTGATGCACAAGGGGAAATACGAAATATGAAAGATTTTGAATTGAAGGCTAAAGCTGAAGTAACAGCACCAATTGATAATTCTTAAAATTCTTTTATGAAATTCAGGCACGGATTTTTTTGGATGATTCTATCGGCTACGCTTTCTTCCAGTCTTACCTATGGACAGACTCCAGCAGACAAAATGGATGAATTGATAACTGCCTATACGCGGTCATACAAATTTAATGGTACCGTGCTGGTCGCCCATGATGGAAAAATCATTTTTGAGAAAGGGTATGGATTTAAAAATGCAAAGGACTCAACGAAAAATGATGTCAACACTATTTATCAATTAGGTTCGATTACAAAGCAATTTACAGCAACGGCGATCCTCAAACTTGCTGAGCAAAAGAAACTTTCAACCGATGACAGGCTTTCAAAATATTTTCCAGGTTATCCGAGTGGAGATAGTATTACTATAAAAAATCTGCTCACTCATAGTTCGGGTATTTATAACTATACAGAAGACCAGCCTTTTATGAAGTCGGAAGCAGTGAAGCCATCAACAAAAGAAAAAATGATTGCGATGTTTCGCGATCATCCGCTAAATTTTTCACCTGGCTCAAATTATTCATACAGCAATTCCGGTTACTTGCTGTTGGGGTACATCATTGAGCAGGCAACGGACAAACCTTATGAGAAAGTTATCCACGAATTGATCATCACACCGTTGAAGATGAATCATACCGGCTTTGATTTTACAAATCTTAAAAGTCCGGATAAAGCAATCGGATATACAATGCTGAATCAGGTTGCAAAAATCCCCGCAGGTATTGTAGATTCTTCGGTATCATTTGCTGCCGGCGCCATGTATTCAACTGTTGAAGATCTCCTCAAATGGCACATGGCCTTCCAACAAAACCAAATCATATCGAAGGTTTCCACTGAAGCAGCATTTACTCCCTATAAATCTAAATACGGATATGGGTGGACAATAGACACATTATTTGGGAAGAGAACTGTTGAGCATGGTGGAGGGATTTTTGGCTTTAATACATATATCTCAAGAGTTCCTTCGGATAACGTGGTGGTGATTATCCTCAATAATATGAATGTAGGGGGGCTTGAGAATATAGCACATAGTCTCCTGGCTATCATTTTTGGTCGTCCTTACGAAATTCCTAAGGAAAAGTCCGAAGTGCCCGTTGATTCGGGCATTTTAGCACAATATGTAGGTGAATACGAATTTGGGCCAGGTTTTACGGTGAAAATATCGTTGGTGAACAATAAGCTGAAAGTGCAGCCAACCGGTCAGAGTGCCTATGATCTTTTTGCTGAATCTGATCACGAATTTTTTATGAAGATCATCGAAGCAAAAGCAACATTTGTCAAAGGGCCGGATGGTAAGGTAGAAAAATTGTTATGGAAGCAAAGCGGCACTCCGGAGCAAACAGGAAAAAAAATAAAATAATAATAATAGTAGAAGAATTTAATTATAGTAAAAGAGTTGGGTTGATAATTTTTCCAAGCTATGTCAAAATCAAAAAAAGTAGAGTTTGAATTAGGAGACTCCGGGGTATCCGGACAGTACAAAACCTGGTTCCTTGATTATGCATCTTATGTGATTCTTGAGAGAGCAGTGCCAGCCCTGGAAGATGGGCTTAAGCCTGTGCAAAGACGCATTCTCCATGCAATGAAAGAAATGGACGATGGTCGTTATAATAAGGTTGCGAACATTATCGGGCAAAGCATGCAATATCATCCGCATGGTGATATGAGCATAGGCGATGCGCTGGTTAACATGGGTCAAAAGGAATTATTGATAGATACCCAGGGCAACTGGGGTGATATGCGTACGGGTGATGATGCAGCAGCCGCCCGGTACATCGAGGCACGACTCTCGAAGTTTGCGCTGGATGTGGCTTTTAATGCCAAAACTACCGATTGGGCAGTCAGTTATGATGGCAGAAAAAACGAACCGGTAACGCTTCCGATGAAGTTTCCTTTACTGCTCGCCCAGGGTGCAGAGGGAATAGCAGTGGGCCTGGCAACCAAGATTCTTCCACATAATTTCTGCGAAATAATTGAGGCTGCAGTCAAGTATCTGAAGGGAAGGAAATTTGAGCTGATCCCGGACTTTCTCACCAAGGGTATGATCGATGCCACCAATTACAATGATGGCAAAAGAGGAGGTAAAGCAAGAGTGCGGGTGCATATTGAAGAGTACGACAAAAAAACCTTATTGATCAAAGATGTGCCCTATGGTGTTACAACAACACAGTTGATTGATTCAATCATCAAGGCAAATGACCAGGGAAAAATCAAGATCAAAAAAGTAACTGACAATACTGCTGCCGAAGTTGAAATCCAGATTGACCTCGCACCGGGCATATCACCTGATATAACCATCGATGCGCTGTACGCCTTCACAGATTGCGAAGTGAGCGTATCGCCAAATGCATGTGTGATCCTGGATCATAAGCCAATCTTCGTTGGCGCAACCGAATTGCTTAAACATTCTGTTGATAAAACCAAAGAGCTGCTAAAAAGAGAACTTGAGATCAGGCTATCTGAGTTGCAGGATAAATGGCATTATACTTCCCTGGAAAAAATCTTCTTTGAAGAAAAAATATATAAGGAGCTTGAAAAGAAACATGCTACATGGGACAAAGTAATTGAGGCAATCGCGGAGGCTTTTAAACCTTTCCGTAAACAGCTTAGAAAAGATATTGAGCGGGAAGATATCCTGAAACTGACAGAGAAACCGGTGCGGAGAATTTACCGTCTTGATATTGATGAACTCAATCAACAAATCAAGGGCCTCGACGCCGATATAAAACTGGTAAAACATGATCTTGCCAACCTGGTTGAATTTGCAATCAGCTATTATGAAACTTTGCTGAAAAAATATGGCAAGGGCCGCGAACGCAAAACAGAGATCAAATTATTTGATACCATACAGGCAAAGCAGGTAGCTATAGCGAACGTCAAAATTTATGTTAACCGTGCAGATGGCTTTATCGGATCAAGCCTGAAAAAAGATGAATTTGTTGCTGACTGTTCTGACCTGGACGATATCATCGCCTTTACAAAGGCTGGTAAAATGAAGGTGGTGAAAGTAGCTGATAAAGCTTTCATTGGCAAGGATATCATCCATGTTGCAGTGTTCCGTAAAAATGATGAACGTCTTACCTATAACATGATCTATGTAGATGGTAAAAGCGGTGTTAGTTTTGCCAAGCGTTTTAATGTTACGGGAATCACCCGCGATAAAGAATATGATCTGACCAAAGGTGAAGAAAAAACACGTGTTCATTATTTTAGTGCCAATCCGAACGGAGAAGCGGAGCTCGTGAAAATAGTGCTCAGTCCGAATTCATCAGCCCGGATAAAAGAACTGGACTTTTATTTTGAAACACTGGAAATAAAATCAAGGAGCAGTATTGGAAACCAGGTTACAAAATATCCTGTCAAATCTGTAAGGTTAAAAGAAGCGGGTAAATCAACCCTGAGTGGTAAAAAGGTTTGGTTTGATGATCAGTTCGGCAGATTAAATACAGAAGAGAAAGGGAATTTCCTGGGAAGTTTTGAAGCTGATGAAAAGATCCTGGTGATCTATCACGATGGTAACTATGAAATTACGGATACTGAGATTACCCAGCGTTTTGATGCTGAGAATATTATCGTAATTGAAAAATTCAACCCGGAAAAACTGGTTACGGCCATTTACCTGGACAATGAAAAATTACAATTCAATGTAAAACGATTCCGCATTGAAACAACCACACTACACAATAAGTTCCTGTTCATCAAAGAAGGAGAAGGTAATTATGTTGAAGCAGTTACAACACACCCGGCACCGATTGCTTTGATTAAATCAGGACGTGGAACCCAGGCCCGGGTTCAGAAGATCAAGATTGTCGACTTCGTGGAAACAATGGGTTGGAAGGCAGTTGGTAATAAACTTGCCGACTATACCAAAAGCACTGAGATAGAGTGGGGACAGAAGGAAGAGAAAAATAACCAGGCCGAGTTGTTTTAAGAGAATTATGAATTATGAGTTATGAATTATGAAACCAGTTATGAATGAATTATGAATTCATAGCTCCCGATTTCATAAATTCCTTTCATAATTCATAACTCATAATTCATATCTCTCTTAAAATGATTCATAATTCCCTTAAGTTTATTCGCTTTTTAAGGACTTAACCGGGTTAGAAACTGCAGCCTTTATTCCGTTGAAGCTAATAGTTATCAATGCAACAGAAAGTAATACGAGGGCCGCAATTACAAACATCCACCACGAGATTTCAATCCTGTAATCCATTTTGTCCAGGATCTTATTCATCATCCAGGCTGATAGAGGTGCTGCGATAGCAAAACCTATTAACACCGGCTTAAGAAAATCTTTTGACAAAGACATCCAGATACTTTTGATGCTGGCTCCAAGTATTTTTCGGATGCTGATCTCCTTATTTCTGCGCTCTGCGACGAATGCTGATAAGCCGAACAATCCAAGGCAGGATATGAAGATTGCCATGCCACCAAAAAAGGATGCCATTCTGCCACCCGCTTTTATCTCGTCAAATTTTTTTGAATATTCTTCTGAAGTAAATTGGTATTCAAATGGAACATTTGGTTCAATCTTTTTAAAAACTTTCCGGATGGATTCCATTCGGGCAATCATTTTCCCGTCGTTAGTTGTCCTGACCAAAATATTGCTGACCGGATTTTTTGTTAGGAAGATGATAAGCGGTTTTGCATTAGATGAAGGTTCATTGTAAACAAAATCTTTTACAACACCTATCAGGGTGTGATCACCCAACTTTGTTCCGACAGCCGGTTGCTTAATGTTCATTCGCTTCAATGCTGCTTCATTAACAAGGCAAGCACTTGTATCGGCTCCGAATGCAGGATCAAAATCACGACCCTCGCTCAATTGAAGGCCAGCGGTTTTAATCCAGTCATATCTGACAGAAGTGGAAGTGATATAAAAATCCTGATCATCGGTTTTACCCGGCCAGTTCAGTCCATTGAAGGCTGACCCAAAAGAAGTGAGGTTATCATTGCCTCCTGAAACATGCTTTATTCCATCCAGGCTGAGCAATTCGTTTTTAACAATATCAAACTTCTCACCGACATTACCATTGGCAGGTATACGTACCAGGTTTTCCGGATCATAGCCAATTGGCCTGTTCTGTAAATGATCGCTCTGTTTAAGAAGCACAATGACAGCAATAATCAAAAAGCCAGAAATAATAAACTGGAAAGTGACAAGTCCTGATCTTAACAAACTGCGGTTTCCTGCTTTGAAAATCAGATTTTTTAACACACGTACCGGTTGAAAACGGCTTAGATAAAGTGCCGGATAACTGCCCGCAATAAAACCGGTGAATATTCCCAACCCGGCAATAAGTATCCATAATTGCGGATTCGAAAAATCAGGTGTCATTTTATTGCCAATCAGTTTGATGGTTGCCGGAATAGCCAGTCTTGCAAGCACCAGTCCGCAACCCAGTGAGATCACCGTCAACAACATTGCTTCGGTTATAAATTGAAAAACCAGGTTGCTACGGGTGGCACCCATCACTTTCCTTACACCGACCTCACGGGCGCGACGTTCGGACCTGGCCGTCGCGAGGTTCATGAAATTAATACAGGCTATGAGTAAAACAAAAAGACCAATAAAGCCAAGCATCATCAAGGTATCAATGAGACCACCCGAAGGTTTGCCATTACTGAATCTGCCGTGTAATCTTAAGTCTTTAAGCGGGTATAAAAACCAGCTGGTATTTTTTACTTCATTTTGTTTGCGTTTGACCAGTTCATTGATTTTTGCATTAACTTTTTTCAATTCTGCATTTGGCTGTAGCTGGATCCAGGTTAGTAAGGCATAGTGATCCCATCTTTTTGTTGATTCATTTTCCTTTTCATATAGTCCAAACGGCAGTAGTACATCAAACTGAGTTGAACTGTTTTCCGGGATGTTCCTGATTATTGCAGTCACGAGCATGTTATGACTATTGTTAAGTACAAGCGTCTTCCCAACAGCTCTGTCTTTACCAAAAAGTTTAAGGGCAGTTCTTTCTGTCAACACTATTGATCCAGGATTTGCAAGCGACTTGATTATATCACCCTCAACAGCCGGAAAACTCATCATCCTAAAAAAATCAGCTTCGGCGTACATACCTTTTTCATACAAGCTTTTGTCTCCGTATCTGATAAGTTGAGTCCCGGGCTGTGACATTCTTGCCACATATTTTAATTCAGGGAGCTCGTTTTTCAGGTCCGGGCCAAGTGGTCCTTGTGTTATTCTACCGGTCACTATACCTTCAGGGAGTTTTTCATTCGTCATTACCAGGTGTATGCTTTCTAAATTTGCATGAAACTTATCGTAAGCCGATTCTGACTGGATGATGAAAAGGATGATAATAGCAGTAGCCAGGCCTATGGATAAGCCAGCTATATTTAACACAGAAGAGACCGGGTTCTTAAAAAGGCTTCGCCAGGCGATTTTAAAATAAGTTATAAGCATATCTGTTGGTTATTATTATAGACTCAATGAGGCCATATCAATATAACCAACCTGGTGCCGGGAATGCAGCCGCTTAAATATCAACAATATGCGAAAAAAGCCAATTCGTTTCTGTCCGATTCTGAACACCTGGTGTTCACAAATGAAACCCATCAAAAGAATCATTTTAAGAGAATTATGAGTTTTGAGTTATGAGTTATGAAAGAAAATTATGAAATCAGGAGTTATGAATGCATAATTTTATTCATTTCATAACTGGTTTCATAATTCATAACTCATAATTCATATCTCTCTTAAAATTATTTTGCTTTTTTCTTTCGCAGACGGATAGTGGCGTTTTGGGTAAGACTGCTGGACAAATACACCTCGTGGCGATTGATGCCATCGGTGATTATCATGAGTGCAGTATTCGGTGGAATTTTGCCCAGGTTTTCAGCAAGCATACCAAGTTCATTTATTTCTTTGGTGCTATCGAGGGCAAGAAAAATATTGAGCGCACGGTCATTTATAAAATGCTTGACCAGTACAGGGTTTTTGTTTAAGAATACACTGATACTGTCTCCATCTATATCGCCATTATCATAAAAACTTATTCTGACTGAATCTCCTTCAATTTCAATATCCTTAGAGTAAATATTTTTCCGGCTCTCAAATTTTTCAACGAGTTTTTTCTCGGTAACCTCGTCAAGCACAGCCGGTGCAGCAGCAGTAGCTATTGCGGAATTGCCTGCAACTACATCTGCCGGAACAGTTACGGGTTTATTGTTTACAGGGCTGGTTACCACATAGTCTTCTACCTGGGGCTTCCAGAATTTCTTTCCTGCTGTTGTGTGTTTGAGGACACTGTCTTCCGGGGTAGCAACATCAAGTGCCATGTTAACCCGGATTTCGGGGCAGGTATATTTATACTTATCTATACTTTGGAAATTTCCTTTCAATGAATTTTTTACCTGGGAAACAATCAGGGTACCCTGGAAACTCATAGGACATTCAACGCCGTCACGGGTAGAATTGGAACCATAAAATATGACCGGTAGATTTTTTATCACTACCTGTCTTGTCTTCTTATCATAGGTACCCCTGATATAAAAACTCTGATAACTATCTTTGAAATAATAGCCAAAAATCCCGGTTACTTCATCACCTTTCTGGGTTACGATCAGCTCAGTAAGGTAATTGTTGTTTACACCTTCCTTATTAACGTCGGCGCGTCCGTACCAGGAGCCTGATATTGATTGAGAATAACCCTGGCGGACCGACAGTAAAATGATAGCGGACAAAATTGTTCTAAGCATAGCTGTGAAGATATGAGAAATATTTAAGTGAGCGCATCGTGGAAATCCGGCCTTGCTGAGCTGATAGCAAACTAAACGTTAAAGTCCGGAAGCCAGTTTGCAACTGGCGAAAAAAGATCAGCCCTGGAATAATTATACGATCTTTTTGTAAACCGGCTTGATTTATACGTCGTTTAGTTTCAAGCTACTTGATTTAGTCGTTTAATTTCAAGCTACTTGATTTAGTCGTTTAATTTCAAGCTACTTAATTTAGTCGTTTAATTACAAGCTACTTAATTTATTTGACGGTTAATAGGCAAGCCGATGATAGACTGCTCATTTGATCAGGCAGATCATTTATTTTATAAGCCTTTTAAGCTCACGATCATTTTCACGTTGTTTGATTGTTTCGCGTTTATCAAACAGTTTTTTTCCTTTGCCTAACCCGATCTCCAATTTGGCAAGACCTTTATCGTTGAAAAATATCCGAAGAGGTACAATGGTGTAACCCTTATCCTTCATTCTTGATTCAAGTTTTGTGAGCTCTTTTTTGTTGAGCAATAACTTTCTTTCACGAACGGCTATATGATTGTTCACGTTGCCGAAAGAATATTCTGCAATATGAAGACTTTTTATCCAGAGTTCATGTTTATGAAAAAAGCAGAAGGCATCATTAAAACTGGCTCTTCCATCGCGCAGGGATTTCACCTCCGTACCGGCTAACACCAGACCGGCTACATATTTATCCTCGATAAAATAATCGTGGTATGCTGATCTGTTCTTTATTTCTGTCATGATAGTTAATTCTTGAAAAGCTTCAACACTGTAGCTAGTTTATCCTTCAACGTTAGCCTGGGTACGATGAAGTCAAGGAAGCCATGCTCAAGTAAAAATTCACTGCGTTGAAATCCTTCGGGGAGATCACGTTTGATCGTTTCACGGATAACCCTTGGACCTGCAAAACCAATCAATGCTCCCGGTTCTGCAATATTCATATCGCCCAACATTCCGAAAGATGCGGAAATACCTCCGAAAGAAGGATCAGTCAGGAATGAAATATATGGAATACCAGCATCAGTTAGTTGTGATAACTTACCTGATACTTTTGCCAGCTGCATCAATGAAAAAGCACTTTCCATCATTCTTGCACCGCCGGACTTACAGATAATCATAAGAGGCGCCTTTCTTTCCATGCAAAGATCAGCTGCCCTGGCAATTCTTTCTCCCATTACGCTGCCAAGAGATCCACCAATAAATTCAAAATCCATACAGCCAATAACCAATGGTAAACTTTTTACCATTCCATATCCAATCCTTATAGAATCAGTGATATCTGTTTTTGCCCATGTTTCTTCCAGTCTTTTTTCGTAAGATTTAAGATCAGTGAAATGCAGGAAGTCTTTTGACCGGATATTTTCAAACAAGACTTCGTATTGGTTGTCATCAAAAATGATCTCAAAATATTCTGAACTACCAATCCGGTGATGATGTGAACATTTGGGACAGACAAATAAATTTTCACGAAGTTCAGTTACCGTACATATATAATTGCATTCCGGACATTTAGCCCACAGACCTTCCGGGGTTTCTTTTTTTTCGGCCGTGCTTGTTAATATGCCTTTTTTAATTCTTTTGAACCAACTGGCTTTTGTTTCTTCGCTATTACCTTCTTCACCTGCCAGATTTGCTTCAAAATCCTCATCTTTCCTCATTCGGTTGAATTTAGTCGGCTAAGATATGAATTTTACAGTATTGATTAAGCGTAGCAGCCTCATACTGCAGTAGCTATACCATAAAAGAGTTTGCAAAAATATTAATTCAACGTTGATAAGTTGGCCTTGCTGCAGTATTTTTGCACCAATTTGTACAGCACCACAATGTTAGATACTCAATTAATCTTGCTGGTTGGTCCAAATCGCACACCCGTCTATCTATTTACTGAGCAAACCCAAAGACAAAACATTAAGCATGAAATGGTCCGAATTCTTTACATCTTCCATTGGTAAGAAATACGTAATGGCTGCAACTGGTCTCTTTCTGATCAGCTTTTTAGTGATTCATGTGGGTCTGAATGCCTGTATCTGGGCCAATGATCAGGGTGAAATGTTTAACAAGGCTGCCCATTTTATGGGATCAATGGTTGTAATACGCATTCTTGAAATC
This sequence comes from Flavitalea sp., assembly GCF_035489435.1. Classification (NCBI taxonomy): domain Bacteria; kingdom Pseudomonadati; phylum Bacteroidota; class Chitinophagia; order Chitinophagales; family Chitinophagaceae; genus Flavitalea; species Flavitalea sp. The sequence continues at coordinate 6,099 of NZ_DATHKG010000081.1, read as the reverse complement.
GGGTTGTTTGCTGGCATCCTTCTGCATACAGTTCAGGGACTGGTTTATGAATTCCAGAACCGTTCAAAAAGAAATGTTGGCTACGCAGTTCCACTGGGAAACAAGGGCAGTAAATGGTATCGCCGTTCGATGGGGCTGCTCGGTACCCTGATATTATTATTCCTTATTATGCATGTTTATCATTTCTGGATCCCGAGCCGCTTTGGGGGAACAGGCTCCATTCAGGAACTTGAACCTGTTTTTTATAATGGCCGTGAATATCATAATCTGTATGCTGAAATGTTAAGAGTGTTCCAGGGAAATCCCGCTGTTGTTATCTTATATATTGCCGGTTGTATTTCGCTGGCTTATCATCTTATGCATGGTTTTCAAAGTGCCTTTAAAACAATAGGCGTACACAACAGAAAATATCTGGTGATGCTTAACAACTTTGGTTTGGGTTTTTCAGTTATCGTGGCGGCAGCATTCGCAATGATGCCCGTGAGTATGTATCTTGAGTGGATCCGTTGATTGATCACCGGTTTTTGTATTAAGATCATCCCTAATTAGCATTTTCAATAAATCTTATATGGTAGATTCAAAGATTCCAGCAGGTGTTCTCGATAATAAATGGAGAGATTACAAAGATCATGTTAAGCTTGTAAATCCATCTAACAAACGTAACCTGGAAATTGTAATTATAGGAACTGGTCTTGCCGGTGCTTCAGCAGCAGCAGCACTTGGTGAGCTTGGTTACAAAGTAAAAGTTTTTTGTTTCCAGGATTCTCCGAGACGGGCGCACTCTATCGCTGCACAGGGTGGTATCAACGCGGCAAAAAATTACCAGAACGACGGAGACTCGGTGTTCCGTCTTTTTTATGATACAGTGAAGGGTGGCGATTATCGCGCACGTGAAGGGAATGTATATCGCCTGGCTGAAGTAAGCGCTAATATTATTGATCAGTGTGTGGCTCAGGGTGTGCCTTTTGCCAGGGAATACGGTGGTTTGCTTAGCAATCGCTCATTCGGTGGAACGCAGGTGCAGCGGACTTTTTATGCAGCGGGACAAACTGGGCAGCAATTGCTGATCGGTGCATACCAGGCACTCGAACGCCAGGTTGCACTCGGCAATGTGACTATGTATGCCCGTCATGAAATGCTGGAAGTGGTGATGGTTGATGGCAAAGCAAGAGGTGTCATTGCACGTAACCTGATAAGTGGAGAACTCGAAAGACATTTTGGTCACGCAGTATTGATTTGCAGTGGCGGCTATGGAAATGTTTTCTACCTCAGTACAAATGCTATGGGCTGCAATGTTACTGCTGCCTGGAAGGCGCATAAAAAAGGAGCATATTTCGGTAATCCCTGTTTCACACAGATTCATCCGACCTGTATACCTGTTAGCGGTGATCACCAGTCGAAACTTACCCTTATGTCTGAATCATTAAGGAATGACGGGCGTATCTGGGTTCCTAAAGTGAAAGACAACACAAGTAAGGCGAATGAAATACCGGAAGAAGAAAGAGACTATTTCCTGGAAAGAAGGTATCCCGCTTTCGGTAACCTTGTTCCCCGTGACGTCGCGAGCCGTGCAGCGAAAGAACGTTGCGATGCGGGTTATGGTGTCGGTACTTCCAAGCAGGCAGTTTATCTTGATTTTGCTGACGCTATAAAAAGGTATGGCAGAACCGAAGTCACCAAAAAAAGCCTGACTAACGTGGATGAAGCTGCGATCATAGATCTGGGTAAGGAGGTGGTTAAAGAAAAATATGGCAACCTTTTCGATATGTATCAAAAGATTACCGGTGAAGATCCTTATTCTGTGCCGATGCGGATTTATCCGGCTGTACACTATACTATGGGCGGGCTTTGGGTTGATTATGAATTGATGACTACCATTCCAGGTTTATATTCACTTGGTGAAGCAAATTTCTCTGATCATGGCGCTAACCGGCTCGGTGCATCTGCGCTGATGCAGGGACTTGCCGATGGCTATTTTGTTATTCCTTATACAATCGGAAACTACCTTGCAGACGAGATCCGCGTTAAATCGGTACCGACTGACCATCCTGCTTTTATTGAAGCTGAGAAGGCGGTGAGTGAAAGAATTCACAAGCTTAAAAACATCAATGGTAAACAAACCGTTGAAAGTTTTCATAAACGTCTCGGCAAAATCATGTGGGACAAATGCGGAATGGCCAGGAATGCGAAAGGTTTAACTAAAGCAATTGAAGAAATTCAGCAGCTGAAAAAAGAATTCTGGTCTGATCTGAAAGTGCCGGGCGAAATAAAAGAAATGAATCCTGAACTTGACAAAGCAAACCGCGTTGCTGATTTTATTGAACTGGGCGAACTGATGTGTCGGGATGCTCTTAACAGGAACGAAAGTTGTGGTGGCCATTTCCGCGAAGAGATGCAGACCGAAGAAGGTGAAGCAAAACGTGATGATGCAAATTATTCTTATGTGGCAGCCTGGGAATTCAAGGGTGAAAGCGATTGGCAGTTACACAAAGAAGAATTGGTCTTTGAAGTTGCCAAACCAAGCCAGCGGTCTTATAAATAAACTGTTTCATAAACAGGCTGTTCAATTACATTAAATAAAACTAACACGAAATACGCATGGAGCATTACACAATGAATCTCACCCTGAAAGTCTGGAGACAAAAAAACCAGAATGAAAAGGGGCGTTTTGAAACTTACCAGGTTAGCGATGTCTCGTCGGAGATGTCATTCCTTGAAATGTTTGATGTCTTAAATGAAAAATTGATTCTTGAGGGTAAGGACGCAATTGCTTTTGATCATGATTGCCGTGAAGGTATCTGTGGCGCTTGCTCCATGTATGTTGATGGACGTCCGCATGGACCCTGGAAGGCAAATACAGTATGTCAGCTCCACATGCGCGCATATAAAGATGGTGATACCATTGTTGTTGAACCATTCCGGGCCAATGCATTTCCTGTAATTAAAGACCTGATGGTAGATCGTAGTGCATTTGATCGTATCGTTCAGGCTGGTGGTTATATCTCCGTGAATACAGGTAATGCAGTTGATGCAAATGCAATACCTGTTGATAAAGAATATGCCGATGAGGCCTTTGCAGCTGCGGCTTGTATAGGTTGCGGTGCCTGTGTTGCAGCATGCAAAAACAGCTCGGCGATGTTATTCTTATCCGCCAAAGTTTCGCATCTTGCGTTATTGCCACAAGGTGGTCCGGAAAGAAAAACCCGTGTGCTAAATATGGTGGCACAGATGGATAAAGAAATGTTTGGAGGATGTAGTTTTACAAATGCCTGTGAAGCTGTATGTCCAAAAGAGATTTCTGTGACAAATATTGCCAGGTTAAACCTGGAATATATGGCAGCCGGTTTAACATCAAAAAAATAGTACACTCACAATACTTATTTAAAAATCTACAGGATATTCCATGTCGTATCCCGGTTGCCCTGGCAACCGGGATTTTATTTTATGGCTAATATCAAAATACGGCTCAAAGGTTAAAATATAATAACATTTAATAAATATACTTTAGCCTGCTAAAAGTTTTATGGGTATTAAGCTCTCTGTCTTCCAAATTTCCGTTATCTTTTGCATCCTAACTTTCTCTCTGATTTTACAATAAACTCCCCAATATGAACAGTTACACAGCTCCTGCGAATACCAGGATTGGACATATACATTTGAAAGTATCCGACCTCGAGGTCGCAATCAGCTTTTACCATTCACTTCTTGGATTTGAGTTAATGCAGCGTTATGGCACGGAAGCCGCCTTTGTGTCTGCAGGCGGTTATCATCACCATATAGGTTTAAATACCTGGTATAGCAAAAATGGTCCGCGTGCAGATGAAAGAAGTCCCGGTCTTTTTCACACCGCCATCGTTTATCCAACACGTAAGGATCTTGCTATAATACTTAAAAGGCTGGTTGAAGCAAAGTATCCGATAACAGGCGCATCTGATCATGGAGTTTCCGAAGCCATTTACCTGGATGATCCGGATGGAAACGGGGTTGAATTATATTGGGATCGTCCGCGCGAAGAATGGCCCCTTGACCCGGAAGGTAAATTGCATATGGTTACTGAAAGACTTGACTTACAGGAACTGATTTCTCTGGCTGATTAACAGAAGTGAAACCATGCGCTGGCTAACTGTAACAAACAATATTCGCTGGCTAACTGTATCAAACAATATTCACTGGCTGGCTAACTGTAACAACCACTATGCCCTGGCCGATTAACTGAAACAAACTGCTATGCAAAAATGTTATTTTGTTTTTATCATCTGGCTATTGACCGGATGTAATAATCAAAACAATTCAATGAACGAAAAATACAAATGGCCGGAAGACCTGAAACCACCCCTGGCCTCAAAAATAGCGAAAGAGCTTACTGCACATGATGACAAACGCAGCGATGAATACTATTGGCTGAACGACCGCAAGAACCCGGAGGTCATCAAATATCTTGAAGCCGAAAATACATATACTGATTCCATGCTGGCAGGTACAAAAGGTCTGCAGGAGAAGTTGTATACGGAAATGAAATCCAGGATCCAGGAAAAAGATGAATCCCTGCCATTTTTTGAAAATGGTTACTGGTATTATAACAGGTATGAAGAAGGATTTCAATACCCCGTGACAGCAAGAAAAAAGGGACAGCTTACAGCATCTGAAGAAGTGTTGCTTGATCAGAATAAGATGGCGGAAGGTTTGAAATATTTCAAGATCGGGGGCTATGCAGTCAGCGATAATAACGCACTGATTGCTTATACTACTGATCCTGTCAGCAGAAGACTTTTTAATCTTCAGTTTAAAGATCTGCTAACCGGGAAGGTATATCCGGAAGTGATTCCTAATGTAGAAGGATCTGATATCGCCTGGGCGGCAGATAATAAAACCGTTTTTTATATTCTCCAGGATACAGTGACTTTGCTGGGTTACCAGGTTTGGCGCCATACCTTAGGCACTGATCCTTCAGCAGATGTATTGATGTTTGAAGAAAAGGATAACCGCTTTTCGCTTTCGGTCGTAAGATCAAAGTCAAAAAAATATGTTGCCATAATCTCAGCTATCAATGAACTCACCACGGAATATCAATTGCTGGAAGCCATAAATCCTGCAGGTGAATTCAAAATATTTCATCCAAGAGAAGAGGGCATACAATACCAGATCCAACATATTGACAATAAATTCTACGTTCTTACAGATTGGAAAGCGCCGAATTACAGGTTAATGGAAACTCCCGAAAATCAAACCAATAAAGAAAACTGGAAAGAATTAATTCCAAATAGTGATAGTATTTACCTGACAGGCATGGAAGTGTTCCGAAATTATATGGTCATCTCAGAAACAAAAAATGCATTGAGTCAGTTGCGGATTATAAACCTGGGTGACAAATCACAATATTATATTTCTTTCGATGAAACCGCATACACAGCCAGCATCAACATTAATCCGGAATTCAACACAGACACCCTGCGTTTCTCCTATTCGTCAATGACAACCCCTGTTTCGCTTTTCGATTTTAACATGGGCACAAAAGAGCGGGTGCTCATGAAACAGATTGCTGTACTAGGCGGTTTCAAAAAAGAAGATTATCAATCGGATCGTTTATGGGCCACAGGTCGCGACGGGACAAAAATCCCTGTGACTATTGTTTACAAAAAGGGCATTGAAAGGAACGGCGAATCACCATTGCTTTTATATGCTTATGGCTCATATGGATACAGCATGTCTCCATATTTTTCGACTACCAATCTAAGCTTGCTTGACCGTGGTTTTGTATATGCGGTTGCACATGTGCGCGGTGGACTGGAACTCGGAAGATCCTGGTACGACAATGGGCGGATGATGAACAAGAAAAACACCTTTTTTGATTTCATTGATGTGGCTGAATTCCTGGTTAAAGAAAAATACACTTCTAAGGAACATCTTTATGCCCAGGGTGGAAGCGCCGGCGGGTTATTGATGGGAGCGATTGTAAATTATCGACCGGACCTTTGGAAAGGTGTGATTGCACAGGTTCCTTTTGTAGATGTGATTACAACGATGTCAGATACAACCATACCACTAACCACACTTGAATATGAAGAATGGGGAAATCCCACGGATAGTGCAGAGTATCAT